>JACGUG010000047.1 GCA_024256285.1 archaeon | reverse complement strand
ATTTCGAAGGTGGAACTTGGGGATGGTTTAAGGATCAGGTCAGGGAGAGGGCCACTGGTAGATCAGAAAACATAGTCATGTTGTCCCATCATGCAATGCATCACGATAGGTTTTTGTCTTGGTTTGGGTATGGAAAGTATATGTTCTCTTACAATGAGTTCGAGACGATCAGTTCCTTCACAAAGAACTACGGAGATCATCTGGCTATAAATTTTGCTGGGCACTATCATAGGGACATGGATTACGATCTAAGTAGAAGTTCAGGATATCTAGTCAGGGTTGTGGATGCCACACACGATGATGACAATATGATAAGGTTGGTTCATACAACTGTTGGTAGCAGTAAGATATCATATTCTGAAGAGAATATATCAGTCCCACATTATGAAGTTCCACCGCGTCCCCCCAAACCTTCACTACCTTTGCTTCCTGCAACGATGGAATATACGCTTACAATCTTAGATAGTGTAGGAGGCACGACAGATCCAAATACAGGAAGTTACACATACGAGGAGAATACGGAAGTAACGGTTACCACAATTCCTGATTCGGATTATAGTTTCGATTATTGGGAATTAAATGGAGAGATTTATACACAAAACCCGGTAACCATTACGATGGCATCAGACATCACATTACATGCAATATTCGCGGAAATTCCTCTACCAGAATCTTCAAGTGAACCCGAACTACCAACAGAACCAGAGCCTACAGAAATTTACGTTGCCAGCATAGACATGGATTCAATCATGACTAGAAGATGGTGGTGGAGATACGCATATGCAGAGGCGACAGTGACAGTTTACGACACAGATAACAATCCAGTTGAAGGTGTAAAGGTATATGGCCATTGGGAAGGAGCAACAGACGACGAAGATTCAGGCCTATCAGACTTTAAGGGACAGGCGACCTTATGGTCAGACTATAAACGAATCAGTAGAGGTATAACATTTACATTCGTAGTCGAAAGCCTCGAGAAAGATGGATATGTATATGATCCAGGTCTAAATGTAGAGACATCTGATAGCGTAACTGTATGAAGCGATTCATAGTTTATTATAATCAAAAAGCGTAAAGTCTAAAACTTTCCAACTTTTATTTTATGGTGGCACTCACCATGAGGAAAGGTAAAAAGAAGAAAACTAGAAGGTCCCGTAGATTCCCTAAGATCGGCTTAGCTATAATAACAGTCCTTGCATTGGCAATCGTCGTTACATACTTTGCCTTCAACCAGCCAACAAACCCTACCGATGGTGAGCTTAAAGCAGCCATCTTGGACTCCCTTTACATTATAGATCCAAATGATGATTTTTTAACTGAAGCTAATAGTACTCTCTCAGAAGCTGGTTTCAAAGTCGATATCTACCTTGGCGACGACGTGACGGTCGAACTCTTCAAGGAACTTCCGAGTCTCAACTACAAGCTTGTAGTATTAAGAGTCCACACCGCATGGGAGGAAAATCCCAAGGAGCCTGCCACGATCGCCTTTTTCACAGGTACACCCTATAACGACTATGACTACTTTGTGGAGCGATGGTTGGGTGAAGTCAGGGAGGGAACAATCGAGGAGTATCCTACCCACTTCTTCGCCGTAACCCATAAACTCATACAGCACAGATATAGTCAGGGTGACTTTCCAGACTCTGTTGTAATAGTTGACAGTTGCTTCGGGTTGAATTCAAACTCTATGGCAGAAGCCTTCATAGAGAAGGGATCATCGGTTTACATAGGATGGGATTGGGGAGTGTACAGCGATTATTCTGACTATGCAACTCTAACACTAATCGATAACCTGCTGAGTGGTATGACCATTGATCAGGCAGTGGAAAATACCCCAAAAGACCATGACTTTGGAAGCATACTGTTTTATTACCCTTCTGATAAAGGAGATGTAAAATTAATTACTTCCTCATCATGATTATACTCTCTCTTGCCCTCCCTATCTTCACAGTCCTGTCCCTTGTTACAACTCTATTGTTGACAACGACCATTCTCTCAACTTTAAGGCCTGTCATCTCAGCCAGATCAGCCATGAGTATGTCGACTGGCACTATCCTATCTGGGAAAGCACCTTCAGCGATGACCATAGCGTACTTAGAACCATCCTTCATAACCCTGTAGATCTCTTTAAGAGAGTCATTCATATCTTGTAGGTAAGCCTTTGCTATCTCTGGCAGATTCAACTCTGGGAACAGATCCTTGATGTTCTTTGGGTTCAATCCTATATACGATCTTAAATTATCGACTTTAACATCCTTGAAGAATAGTTCGTACTCTATTGAGTAGACCTTTGTGTACTCTATCTTGTTCAGGTATGGTGGGGAAGTTATAACAGAATCGAAGCAGTTGTCTTGAAGGAAGTCCATCCTCCTCGCATCTCCAAGATAGACCTTTATCTCGGAGCCTTTGAAGTGAGCTCTCTTTAGGTTGCTTATCATCCTCTTCACTGTTCTTTTAAACATCTTCTTCAGGGGAGGAACAGGCTTTTTGAGTATCTTGATAACTCCACCATCTTTATACGCATAAGTTACTCTGTTTGCTGAGTTCATCAAAGCCAGTGTGAAGAAATTCCTTACCTTCGGGTCTTCTATACGCCTTATCTCTTCCTTGAAGAAGAGTATATCTTCTAGGGAGTATCTTGAGAACGCCCTTCTTGTGAGTGGGCTTAACCCTTTGATATCATACCTCTTGAACTTCTTTGAGAAGATCTCCTTGGCAGAATCTCTGATCTCCTCTAAATCGTAATCTTCTGTCTTGACCTGAGTAACGAAGACCGCAAGGGGTGAAACATCTACTCCAACTACATCAACCCCAACCTCCTTTGATGCCAAGAGGCTCGTCCCTGACCCACAGAAAGGATCTAATATCCAGTCACCACTTTTGATCTTGAGCCAATCGAACATCAGTAAGGTAAAGTCTCTTGAAAACCCCTCTTTAAAGTAGAACCAGTTGTGTATCGGAATTTTTTTATTTGGCATGAAAGTCACTAACCTGCCAAGATCGTACCTTTCTTCGACCGGAAATGGAAGATGGATCTCTCTTTGATTCACCATTTGTCACTCATCATTACTATGAAGGCTTATATCTTAATCTTCATCTATTTAAGAGATCATAACTATTTCTATATCGTCTATGTTGTAACTCATGTGAGTCTCCCAAAGCACCGTGATCCCAAGGGCAACCCATATCTCATCATTAGAGCCTGTATTCAGATTTTTTACATAGCTATACTCTTTCCAATCTGATACTTGATTCGCTTTTCCCAAAGGCGTAAAATCAGCCTCCACCTCGGGATCGTAAGTCCCTACATAAGCACAAACACCGGCGATATCATTCCAACTCTCAAATTCACTGAAAAGTTGGAATGAGATCTTTACTTGAACATTAGAACTGGGCTTTACAAGTATCCATCTCTCTATCCAGACAGTCCCTTCGTCTTGCCTTCCATCTATGGATAGATTCAAAGAGTACGAACCAGAGTAAGAAACCGAATCTGTTCGAGAGACGTCCCAAAAGACATCATCTCCAGTATTTGGGTCTAGCGGGACATCTGAGTCTATCATCCATCCACCGAATCCCTTCTCAAAGCTTTCAGTAAACATGGAAGGCTTGGGATAAAAGTACAGTCCAAGAACTATGCCTGCAAGGATCATGCCGGTGATGAGGTAGGTTTTCAGTTTCGGGTTCATCTTCAACCTTTACCATAAGATGGTAGGTAAACTATGTTGGAACATCGGGTAAGAGACGCCTAAGTATTTTTAGGACTTTTCGGCCCTCTTCGCGAGCACCTTACTCAGCCAGTGAATACCTTGAGTCGTTATCCTGTAGCTCACACCTTCTTCGCTCTGCTCCCTTTCTACATCACCACGTTTTAGCATCTCACTCATTCTAGAGCTTATGGACTTAGGGTTAAGGGCGGTAGCCGATCTTATCTCATTTAAAGTTGTATATGGCGTGGGCGCTCTTCCAAGCTCATAGTTTATTCTGGCTGCTACAAGTTGAAGCCCCAAGGTGTTCTTATCGCTCAGTTTCCTCTCGCCTTTCCAGACCCTTGGGCCCTCTGGTGTAACCTTCACATAATCGCCGAAAAGATCGATCAATTCATTTAGTGAGTAGTTGACGGTAACCTTGGATGCCAGTTCTATGTTACGTATGTGCTTGGCCAAGAATTCGTTGACAGAAGCCGCCACATGCTGCGGGTCTCCACTGAACTCTGCCTTGAGCTCGCCATAAGTGATTACCACATTAAGGCTCTTTTGTTCTAGGCTCATCTTATAGGTACACCTTTATCAGCTACTTTAACGCTTTTGGGAGAAGTCGAAGGATTACTTGTAGTAAGGCTCGTAGAAGATGTGTAGACAAACTCCCCACTCTCATCTTTGAACCTTCTCAACTTCCCGTCTTTTGCAAGTCTGAGGAGTGCTACAGCTACGGACTGCTTGGGGTAGATCAGGCCATAAGATTCTAGTGCGTTTTTTACATCGTTAAGTTTATGTGGTCGCCTCCCCCAACTATCTTGAAAGAACTTTATAATGACATTAGGGAGTGAATCATCTTTCTCTACCTTGATTTCGGGCAAAATCTTAGGGATCCCCCCCACCTTTCCTTCTTTGAAGGGAATCTCGGTTACAGTCTCAGATTTCGTCTGTAAAAGTGGAGCAGATACGCTCTTGGGCAGATGTTGGACTACTTCAGGAACTAGATGAATGGCTTCTTTGATCGCTGAGAGAGGTGCCTCTATTTCCGCTTCATTTGCACCCAATCTGACTCTTATCTTTACAATACTTTCAGACATATGAAAATAAATATGAAAACATGTTTATTATCTTTACTCTGATGAATCATGCTCTTCTTTCATCACATTTTCAATTTCATTTTTCAGAAGGGCTCCAACTTTTGCACCGTCCGCCCGCCCCCTCACAATATTCATGACCTTGCCCATAATTATGCTGAAGGACCGCTCACCCCTCTCTCTGATCAACTCCTCGCTCTCCCTCACTATCCTTCTGATAAGTTGCAGAAGCTCCTCTTCCGAAATGGTTACTATCCCAAGCTTCTTGATGACATCTTTGATGCTCCCTACTTTTTCCTCCAAAAATAATTCAAGAATTTGAGGTATGGCCTCCTTTGATATTCTACCTTTGTCGAGGCTCAAGAAGAGCTCTGTCAGCGTACTCTCGTCAAGGCGGTCGGTATTGAAGCCATCTCTGGATAGGCTGATGAGCATCTCTGTCAATGTCGCAGCCACCACACTTGGTTGAATCTTGGTCTTCGATACTATGGCTCTAAAAAGGTCTGAGTACTCAGAGTCGAAGACTTGAAGGGCGAGTTTGTGGCTCAACCCATACTTAGACATATAGTCCTCTATCTGCTCTTCCCAAGGTTTAGGCACCTCTTTCTCAAGCCTTGACAACAGTTCTCTCGTAACGGTTATTGGGGGAATATCCGTCTCTGGGTACATCCTTGCAGGTCCAGGTCTGGGTCTTATGTACCTTGTCTTGCCATCAGGGGTTGGACCACAGGTCTCATAAGGTACACCTTGCAGAGCATCCTTTGCCCTCTCGACTATTGCCATCATTGCATCCTCAGCTCTATCCTTTGGTCCTGCTAAAAGCACAAATCCATCTTCATCAGACATCTCTAGCCTTCGCTTCAGACTTTCTACTTCATCGATCGTTATGCCATATCTAGGTAGCTCGTCAGAATGGTAGACACCGCCCAATCCATAAAAACGGACCATCTCAGCCATCTCTTTACCCAATCTGATTTCTGGATAAGGCTCGTAACCCAAAAGCCCAGAGAAGCCCTTCAGCCTTACAACCAGCACTATCCCTCCCTCCTTTATGGCCTGCTTTATTATTTTACACTCTGTATCCTCGAATATATCCATCACATCTATGGGATGGACTACGTCTTCTGGCTTCACCCCCCTCTTCTCAAGTTCTTCTTTTATCTCCATCAAGCCCCTCTGCCTTAAAGCCTCAAACTCTACGATCTTCGATATCATATCCAGCTTCTGAATCCCTTTCACTTCTACCACTCTGCCCCCTTTGGTAGATACGTTGATATCCTGTCTTATGGTGCCAAGACCTCTAGCAACTCTCTTAGTCGCCCTAAGAAGTCTGCCCAAAGATAGGGCTATCTCTTGAACCTCCTGAGGTGATCCCTCTACAGGTGCTAGGGCTATCTCAACCAATGGCACGCACAGCCTATCTAGACAGTATTCGCGGAAATCTTTAGAATCTTCTGTCAACCTTGCAGCATCTTCTTCAAGGCATATCGTCTGGACCTCTACCTCTCTATCACGGGTTTTTAGTGAACCTCCAAGGGCAACTATTATCGTCCTCTGAAAGCCTGTCGTATTCGAGCCGTCTATCACTATCTTCCTCATCGTATGTAACTCGTCTACTATGTTCGAGTTTAGGGCTAAGGCTACTATGAGAGCAGACTCTACAGCCTCCATATTCAGATCATGAGGCGGCTCTTCATCAGCTTCGACTAGACAAGAACTCTCACGATTGGCTCTATATCTTATCATCTTACCCTTCTTGAACTCGAACATGGCTGCCGGATCGACTTGACCCAACTCGCTCTGTGTAGGTCTTAACCTTCTCTCAAAAGAGAGCTCGAATGTATCTGATTGAAACTTTTCACAAGGGCAGAAGAGCTTCTTCTTCGTTGCCAATTGCTGATGTATTTCAAGCCCTACTTTCAATCCTATCTCTTTATAATCTATCCTCCCTCCCACCATGAATTAAATCACCTTGCCGGCCTCCTTTCCAAATCAGACCTGTAACCAACCTCTCCTGCTATATTCTTCTTCATCAACTCCCTTGCCTCCTCTACACTCCTCGTATTGCCCAATGCCCACATCATCTTTACTAGTGCTGTCTCAGGTAGCATATCCTCGAGAGGTAACACGCCCATGGCCAGTAGATCACGTCCAGTATCATACACGGTCATGCGCACCCTCCCCCATATGCACTGAGATGTCATGGCTACAAGCACCCCCTTCTCTATGGCAAGTCTCAATTGACTGTTACAGTAACTGCCAACATGGCCTAGACCCGTCCCCTCAAGGACTATCCCCTTGTAGCCCCTACTAGTAAGGTAATCTATGATCTCAGGATCGAAGTCAGGATGGAACTTAATCAATGCAACTCTGGTATCGAAATCTGGTCTGGCCTCGAAATCTTTAGAATCTCTTCTGGGAGGAAGATCATTCATGACTTCTCCAATACTGCCGCCCTTTACATAGGCCACTGGAGGAATGTTTATTGACTCGAAGGCATCCCTACGACTCGTGTGGTTCTTCCTCACCTTAGTCCCAAGGTGAACAGATAGAACGTCATCACTCATGCCAGAGTGCATTACAACGTAGACGCCTGAAAAAGGTGCTTTAGAGGCTACCGAGACAGCACCGATCAAGTTAAGGGCTGCGTCTGATGAAGGCCTATCAGAAGACCTTTGTGATCCGACTAGAACGACGGGAACAGGGACCCCAGCAAGGGCAAAGCTAAGAGCAGCAGAAGTGTAGCCCATGGTGTCCGTGCCGTGAGTCACAACTATGCCCCTAAATCCAGACCTTACCTTCTCAGCGACTTTCAAGGCTATCAACTTCCAATACTCGGCAGTCATATTTTCACTGAATATGCTCGAGACAACTTCTGCATCTATCATGGCATATCGAGATAGCTCAGGGACTGCAGAGTATAGATCGGAGGCTGAGAGGGCGGGGTGAACTGCCCCAGTCCTATAATCCACTCTGCTCGCTATAGTTCCACCCGTGCTTATTATAGCTATATTTGGCAAGTTGGGGTTGATCGAAGGTTTAGGGGGTGCAGTAAAATGGGGCTTTTCTCCTACAGATATGCGTTTGATAGCTTGAATATTTCTGACATCGATCCCTATGTTATAGCCATTTGACAACTTTATCACTACATGCAGATCGTCGGCATATTCGTATCTTGGCATCAATACTCCATTATATTTCGTCTTAGAAGTTACAACCTCTATCAGATCTCCTATCAGGACCTTTGATTTCTTCAATATCTCTGATGAAGGGCCCCTGTAGCCAACAAGCTCGCTCATATTTTTAAAGGAGAACCTCATAAGAAATAAGCTTTTCAAATTACGTTTTGCTGATAGTACACAATAATAGCTGTCATCAAGAATTGTTTAATTTAATAAGCAACCCAATATCAATTTGATGGGCGATAAAGCTAGAAAATATGAGATTTTATGAATCAATTTGGCAGAAAGATCATGGATAAATAAGCAGACTACATCAGAGGAGAATTCGAAGATAAGGAAAGAATTCTCGACATTGGCTCGTTTGAAGAGCGATTGCCAGATCTAGATATCATCTGTTTAGATTTAGATAAAGAGATGCTTTACTTAGCAAATTAGTAATTGATCATTATCTTTCACTTCTATCTAACGTTCCACAACTTCGCTTGAGTTAGGTATCGATGATGTATAACTTGTATATTATATCAGATAAAACTGAATAAGACGAATCCAATTAACCCTAATAATGTGACTATTATGATGAAGATGATGATGGCTATTATGGAGATGGCTAGTGCCTGTAACCATCCACAGTCGAAGAAGTATTTCACTATAAGGAGCCAAATTATGAGTTGGATGATGGATGCGATGATCCCCGAGAAGTAGGCGCCGAAGAATGTGCCAACCAC
>JACGUG010000046.1 GCA_024256285.1 archaeon | reverse complement strand
GAAGCTATGTTTAAAGGATGGGGATAAGGTAAGGGTCAAGATCTTCCTTTCTAAAGAGAGCTTTTCAAAGCCTAAAAGTCCCTCATGATATCCTTCCTGTCTTCTATTATCTTTGAAGACTTGATATCTGGCATCTTCGTATCCAGCCGGATGAACTTTAAAGACAATCCCCGCCTTTTGGCCTCTCTCTCAAGTTCAGATTCGTCATACTTCTGATCGTAACCCAATGCAATTACATCGGGCATCACCTTCATGACTGTTTCAAATATATCCCCCTCACTTCCAAGTATGGCAGCATCTACGAATTTTAATGCCCGAACCAGTTCCAGCCTCTGGGTCTCATCGTTTAAAGGTTTATGACCCTTATTCTTCACAACGGTTTTATCTCTTGCTACTACAACGACCAGAACATCACCGAGCCTCTTTGCAGAAGATAGAGTGAATACATGGCCCGGATGTATTATGTCGAAAACCCCTCCTGTGAATACTACATCGATCTTCGATCTCCCCATATCGGTAAGTTTAAACTCCCCATCTGACTCTGAAATTAAGCCATCTTTCTTCATAGAACCATACAATTCCCTTACATAGTCCTCTGTCAAGTGTAGATTCTGAGATAAAATCTCTACAGTATTCTTCACCCTCAGGAGAGAGTTCGAATATATCCTTATGAGAAGTTGCTTGGATGTTGCAGATAGCTCTTGCATCTTCAAAACAGCTCTCTTTTATCTTATAAAGATTGAAATACTAAAACCATGGACTCACCACTCTATCTCCAGCTCTCCGATAAACCTGAGAGAGTCCAGTAGCCCCTCTGCATAACCAGTACTCAGTATCGCCAACTCATGCTTGCCCATGTTAAGGAACTTCTCTGCATCTGAGATGTAGCATTCAACATTTTCGAAGAGATCGTCGAGATGCCTCTTCCCTTCAGCCTTCCCTCTCTCTCTGGCCTTGGAGAGGGCCTTCTTCGTGCTTCTTGCATATCTTGTTACCATGGCCAAAGCCAACCTTTGGGCTCTAGAAGAATTGTCTGTAATCTGATCTTCATCGATCTTCAACAAAGTCTTCAAGGCGTCAACCTCTGTGAAGTGAAGTTTTCCCGGCACTAAAAGTACATGGGGTGGATCACCGTAATCTTGATGGATAAGACTTCCTAACTTCCCACCAGACAGAGATTGAATGTGACTACCGACCCTTGATGCGACTATAACAAAAGTCTCATGATCGAAGATACCTTGCTTAAAATCTTCTTCCATCTCTAGCAAGGATTGTAAAGCATCTTCAGGCTTGAGGAAGAAATCGGTAGAATAATCGTACTCCAAAAGTACCGCTGTATGGAGTCCTTTGGTCAAGTTTTCATAGACTACCTCGTAAACCGTAGATATGGGTGCCCACCCAGACCTCATCAGAGTCACTGGCTTTCCAAAGCTGTAGATGTGAAGACCGGTCTCGCCAGGCAGAGCACTAAGGATAGATGAGGCATGTACGATGTATGTCTTTATCCCCGCCTTTTCAGCCCTCAGCCTTAAATCCATGTGAGTCGTCGCAACCATGGGGTCTCCTGGAACCATCAAGGCTACCTCCTTCTCCTTTGCCTGATTTATGATTTCATATCCATCCTCGATGAAATCTCTACCAACTACTATGATCTTTTTATCTATCAAGCCTTGAAGGGAAGTAATTTCATCTTGAGGAAGGGGGCCTGTGTAGACGTCTAAGTAGACCACATCAGCCTTTTTGGCAAGATCGAGCCCTATAACAGGGATTCCTTTCGCTCCATACAACCCTAAACCGATGAAGGATAGCATTTCACTTTCCCAACCAACTATATCTTGTTACGGCTCCCTATAAACATCAATGAAGTTCAATGACAATTTAAGTTGCATTTTGAATATAAATCCACTATTAGAGGGGCCAGATCGTAAAATAACGGTAGCTACGATTACCTTTGGCTATATCTGGTCTGGCCTTCCCATACCACCATCTCTGATTTTAATTAGTTCATCTTCTGCTCCCAAACTCCCTGACTGCTTCGACCATGGCCCTTATATTGACGGTTGGGGCGTCAGGGGGAATCCCACAACTCGGTTCGATCAAGTCCGCACCGTCTTCAATAGCCTTCTTTACCTCGGCTTTGACTTCTTCTGGAGAGCCTGATGTCAGTGTCCTTTTTGAGCTTACATTGCCCAAGATCTTTACATCACCTACAATATGTCTGATTCTAGCGATATTCACCGTTTCATCGACGCTTATACCATCATAACCACATTCTACTAGAAAAGGGACCATCGATTCTTCCTTTCCACCTATGTAAAGAAGCCTGATTCCTTCTAGACTAGTAGCTATTCGAATCAAGGCAGGTTTGATGAATCTATGAAGCACATCAGGGGTTACCATATAAGGTGTAAGGGATCCATCATCTACCGTCACTATATCGGAGCCGGCTCTGTACTGAGCCTTGGCAAATTCTATAATGAAATCGGTCGAAAAATCAAGGAAGGCCTTCACGTAATCTAGATTTTTTAGAGTCCAAATCAAAAACTTCCCTATTTCAACCAATTCGCCGGCAAGAGTAAAAGGACCTATAACATGGCTCACTATCGGTAGAAAATCACCAACTTCTTCTCTTGCAAATCTTATCGCTTGCAGTACTAAAGGGATTCTACCCAATTCAAGTATGTTGTCCGGCATCTTCAAGTCTTCAGGTCTGGTATAAGGATGATCTATGACTACAGGGAAAAGGTGCATCTCTTCATGATATCTTGCCTTGCATCCTAGAGCTTCAGCCTCAACTATGTTATCAAAAGGGATATTTACACATTCTATCCCACCCAATTCGTAACCTGCTATTGCAAGTCTAGCCATCTTTTCAGGATCTTTATGGGCTTCTGGCCAGTGGATCCCTGTTACTTTTTGCATCTCCACGTTTATGGCCCCTTGACAGCCTGTAATACATGTGACTGGTGCCCTGTCCAGCTTCCCTCCCATCAACGCTTTGAGTACTCTCTTCTTGGGACTTAGCTCCTTCATATCCTCGATCATCATTTTTATAGGATTTTTATGTTTCGTTTAAAAGAATCAATAGCGTTACTTGGCCGATATCTTAGGGATGTTATCAGTTCGATAATTGCAGTTCATCTATCCAAGAAAGGAATTTGAGATGGAAATATTTTAAACCAAGATTCGAATATCATTATAATGATCGACGATAGTAATTTTAAATACAAGAATTTCTACTTTGGAATCGGGGCCTGTGGCTCAGCCAGGTAGAGAGACGATCCTACAACGGCTGGCTCTTAAAGTCTAAGTCTATTGGAGCGACCAGTAGGTCCAGGGTTCAAATCCCTGCAGGCCCGCTCAATCTTAAGGCCCGCTCAATTTTATATAGTGATGTTATAGCTTATATATAACAATGTTATATACTCTAATGGATTTTAACGAGGCGAGCTGATATGAAGATAAAGGTAAAGTTCTTTGGAGTCTTTAGGGAGCTGTTTGGTGGAAGAGAAAGGGAGATCGAACTAGAAAACGGATTTTATGTCCGAGACCTTTTAGACCTTTTGTGTGATTCGTATGAACTTCGTGAGAAGGTATTCGATAAGTCTGGTAGGCTTAAGGATTACGTGACCATATTGAAGAACAGAAGTTATACCCAATCCTTAAAGGGAGTTTGGACAGAACTTGAAGAGGGGGATGTGGTGGCGATTCTTCCCCCTGTGACTGGTGGTTGATTAGAGATTAGAGAAGATGGCTTTTGTATCGACGATCGGTTTCATTAATTTGGGAGATAAGATATCACTGCAGTGGTTGTAGTACAAATTTGAAGAGGAATAGAGAAAAAGTGATTTATACTGAACATTAAAGATTCTACATGGGTCAGGTAGTTAAAATGCTCGATTCAGGTATCTACAACAAGGGAGAGATGGATATGCCGTCGGTAGACGATCTTTTATCAGAGTTGCCAAAGGATTCTGGTGCAATCATGACCTTTATAGGAGTTGTAAAGGAGGTTGGCAAGGATGATAAGAAGGTGATTGGACTTGAGATAGAATCCTATGACGAATATGCAAATTTCACTATAAAGAATATCTGTGATGAGATCAAAGAGAAGTACGGACTATCTTTGGCAAAGATCTATCATTTTAAAGGCTCATTTAAGGTTGGAGAACCTCTTGTACTTGTCATCGTGGCTGGAAGGCACAGAAAGCAGACCTTTCCAGCTTTGCAGGAAGCAATCGAGAGGTACAAAAAGGAACTGGCTGTATGGAAAAAGGAATTTTACGTTGATGGAAGCGAGGAATGGATAGGTGGCTGATTTTGTATGGGATACGATTTATTTGAGGCTCATACGTTTATCATGCCAAAGGATGCCTCCTCTAGGAATAAAGTCTTTAAGCAACCCTTTAAAATTTAAAATTTAATTAATATGAGATGCCAAGTCTGTAATCGCATAATATCAGGGAAACCCATAACTAGGCATACTTGTTGTGTCAACAAGCTTTATGTATTCTGTTCAGAAGGATGTATGAAAAGATGGACTCAGAATTGGTTAAGGCGCCAAGAGCAGATCAAGGTTAGGAATGTACGTAAAAATCTGTTTTAAAATTAAAAAGGTCTTTTAGATTCATCCTCCACTTATAGGAGGAAGGATGGCCAAAACATCCCCATCCTTTAACTTTCTTTTATTAAGATCGATGACGGTCTCTCCATTGACCAAGAAGATCCAGTTGTCTTTAGGTTTCTTGTCGAAGACGATTTGGGAGAATTTCTCACCATAGATCCCATTGAGCTTGCTCAAGGCGTCCATCACGCTATCGCCTTTATGCAATACGACAGGTTCTTCCCTCTTGCCAGTAATCTCTCGAATATTGGCAAAGTATCTTAACTTTATGGATATTTCTTCGTTTTTGGGCATGTTTTGGGAGCTTCAGAAAGAGAGATAAAACCTTTATCTTTTAAGGCTGTGCATAACTTACAAAATGTTAGCGTAGCATCCATAACAGAAAACTTTTCAGAGGCTATACTCTGGGCAACCTCGCTTGCTGTAGACTGGATTAGAGGTATGGACTGAAGTTGCTTTATCTTCTTATCTCCACGCTTTGAGTAGAGGTAGTGGCTTATGGTAGCCTGAGTTGTCCCAAGCTTATTGGCCGCAGCTACCTGCGTAAAACCGTGCTTCTCGATGAGTTCTCTCGCCACCAAGGATCGGAAGGCTGGCAACACGTATACTGCAACAAGTTCACAGGGCGGTCTCAATCTTATTCCCAGAATTACATAACGATGTTATAGTTTATAAATTGTTTGTACAAAGCAGGTAAAGTCGATGTTTCCCTATATAGCCTAAAATCTTCCAAGAGTCTTGGCACAGTCTTAATAGACTTGATGGAAATAACGTTTTAATATCTTCCTTTTCACCCTATTTCAAGGACCAATTGTTACTTTTCCAGGCATTATTACCTCTGCTAAGTTATTCCCTCCGACATTTTCAATTTGATTTTATTTTTAGGATTTTATTAATGATAGACGCATGGCGTTGAGTATTACAGCTAACGACAACCCCATATCTCCGACTGCTACAGCGAGCCATAATGTAATAATGCCTGGAAAAGCCAAGACAGCGAATGTTCCTTTCACCAGTATTGAGACGATGATGTTCGCTTTCATTACCCTGACGGTCGTCCTGCTCAAATCGATTAGGTATGGTAACTTCGAAAGGTCATCCTGCATCAGGGCTATGTCGGCGGTTTCAAGGGCAACGTCGCTACCGATGGTTCCCATGGCAATGCCCACATCTGCCCTTGCCAATGCTGGAGCGTCGTTGACACCATCACCGACCATGGCCACCTTAACATGGTTTTTCCTCTTTATCTCTTCAATCATATTCACTTTCTCTTCAGGCAGTAATTCAGCGTAAAATTCATCGATCCCTATTTTCTCGGCTATTGCCTTCGCCGTCCTTCTGTTGTCTCCTGTTATCATCACAGTCCTTATTCCAGATTTTCTAATTCTGGGCATGGCCCTAACCGCGACATCCCTGATCTTGTCCATGACAGCTATTATACCGATGATGGCCTTTCCATCTCCAACTAGTACTACTGTTCTGCCCTCTTCTTCGAACTTATCAACTTCTTTAGGAATGGGCAAGGACATGCCGTTAAATATTTTTACACTTCCGAGATAGTAGGTTTGACATCTGATTTTGCCACAGACTCCTTTCCCGGCGATCGATTTGAAGTCTGTGACGTTCTCTGTTCTTACACCTTCTGCATTCGCCCTGTTAAGTATTGCCCTGGCGATAGGGTGCTCTGACATAGCCTCCAGAGAAGCGGCTATGCTTAACACCTCTCTATCAGAATTGCCCAATGATATGACATCTGTAACCTCAGGCTCTCCCTCAGTCAAGGTGCCAGTCTTATCGAAGGCGAAGACATCTGTCTGATTTATCTCCTCGACATATCTCCCACCCTTTATCAGAACTCCATTTCTAGCTCCACTAGTTATCCCAGAGATTATCGACACTGGTGTGGAGATTGCCAATGCACACGGACAAGAAACCACTAGCAGGACTAGTGCCTTGTAAAACCACTCATCAAAGGGCAAGTTGAAGACCAGAGTTGGCATAGTGGCTACTAGAAGCGCTAGGAACAAGACGCTTGGGGTATAATACTTGGCAAACCTATCTACAAATTTCTCAGTCGGAGACTTTCTCTTCTGAGCATCTTCCACAAGCTCGACGATCTTGGAGAGCATAGTCTGGTCTACCTTCTTCATAACTTTAACTTCCAAGAAACCTTCACAGTTTATGGTACCAGCGTAAACTTCGTCTTCTAGTTGTTTTGTTACTGGGATGGATTCTCCTGTGATTGGGGCTTGATTTATGCTTGAAACGCCCTTTACCACGATGCCGTCTAAAGGCACTTTATCTCCAGGTTTCACAAGAATGATTTCATTGACCTCGATGTCGTGTGTGTGAACTTCAACTTCTTTTCCATCTCTCCTCACAACAGCTACATCAGGAGCTAACCTCATCAGCGCTCCAACAGACCTTCTTGTTCTTTCTATGGCGCTCTCTTCTAGGAATTCGGCTATGAAGAATAGAAAAATTACCGCTGCTCCCTCTTCGCCATGACCGATGAGGAAAGCCCCTATGGCGGCAGTTATCATGAGTATGTTCATGTCCAAACGCTTCTTTAGTAGCGAGTGGAGACCATTTTTTGCGATGTCATACCCTGAGATTATGACTACTGCTAGGAAGAGAATTTGGGCAAGAAGATGAAAGTTCAGTACAAACTCAAAGATTAATCCGACGGTGAGAATTCCTGAGGAAGCCAATATAATTATTAGATTTCTCCTTTTCCAGAACGGTTCTCGTTCTTCAGGAACGTCGAACGAGCAGATGGAACAGCTTTCACAGGTTTCTTCAGGACTCTTCTGCATGTTTCACACCAATCTGCAACAGACTGAGAACGTGATCGTCGTCCAGTGAGTAGTAGACGACTTTTCCCTGCCTCCTCGGTTTGACGAGCCTCAAGTTTCTTAAAACCCTCAACTGATGAGAGATGGCGGAGATAGACGTCTCTAGAAGGCTGGAGAGATCACGGACACAAAGCTCCTCCTTAGAAAGTGCATAGAGAATCTTTAGCCTCGTATAGTCGCCAAGGGCCTTGAACATATCAGATATCGTTTCTACAGCCTTTTCACGGAGCATTTCTCTCTGTACCTTCTTCACCTTCTTTTCGTCAACGTAGGTTATTTCGCAAGCTTCAGCGTTCTTTTTCATGTACATCACTATAATTGAAAAATTGAATAATTATTCAATTGTTCAATATTTAAATTCATCTCCCTTTTTTAATTAAGAATATTGTTGATGAGTCTAGTAAAGTTTCTCTGCTACCTCTAATCACGTCATATTTAATAATAAAATATTTCCGACAGAGGGATACGTTCACGATATTCTTTAACTTTGTATATGAATAGGTGTGTACTCTAAACTAAATACTTTGCCAGAAAATAACTCGCAGATCTCTACTACGCGATTGGTTTTAGGATCTCTCGTTTCCTTTTTATAAATCCTCATAGAAAAAGGACTATGTCTTACTTTACTAGACGCATTATAATCAATGAAGATGAGATGTAAAGAACTACGCCCAGCATCATAGCTTTGTAAATTCCTATCTTTGGCATTAAGATGAAGAATGCGAGTAGATAAAGTATCCAGACCGGGGTTAGAAGGATCAAACCCTTTACATAAGAGAGAGTGGCACTCAAACCTGATTCCAAGTATATCATCAAGAAGGCGACGACGGTTATTGAAGGGAAGAAGGCTATGAACGCTGCCAATAGACCCTTTCCCTCACTACCAATAACTGCAGTAGCACTGACCACGATTCCTCCTATGATGAAATAAAGTAAGATAAGGCCGATATTCAATTTCTTGTCCCTCCTCGCTTCTTCTCCCCTATATTTAACCTCACTCATAATCTTAACATTCAAGTTACTAAATCTAACGAATCGAAGATTATTTACTTTACCATTAATCGTTCAAGGAAGGATGGTTACATCTCATCCGAGTACACGTTGCCTATACTGGCATTATATGATCTCATTCTCAAGCTCTGAGGTGATTGAAGGAGAAACTTTACTATGATCGCCTTTCCCACTAATCTAGAAGTTAAAATTAGAAGTTAAAATTTAGGATACATCTTGAGGTTTCATGTCTTCGATCCAAAAGCTCACAAGTTTCGGACTGGCTCTCATGATGTCTGAGGAGGTGATCATCCCCACAAGCTTGTTATCTTCTACAACAGGCAACCTCTTGATCCCTCTTTTCGTCATCACCCTCGCCGCTTCTTCTAGGCTGGTATTCGGATCTATAGTCACCAAGGGGGTGGACATGATCCTTTTGACCTCAAATATCGTGGGCTCTGGGTAGAGCTCGACCATTCTTAATATGTCCCTCTCCGTCAGTATCCCCACAGGTCTCCTTCTTTCGGTATCCACTACCACGACAGAGCCTATGTTGAACTTGTTCATCTTCTGAACGGCTTCTCTGACACTATCGTTCATACCAACGGTCTTGACATCCCTTGTCATAACGTCTCGGACCATAAGAACACTCATTCTCATCACTTTAACCAAAATTTAGAAATGTATTCATATAAATATTCATATAAATATACATTCTTCCCTTGAACAACTATCGAAGAAGTGTAGTATTTAGATCTTGATTTTTTGAATGTAGAATTATAAAAGTTAATTCACTCCAAATTTTTAATAGATTATTCGAATAATCAATTTTGTGAGGCATATGAAACCTGATCTCAAAGATCGTCTTAGGATGGATGTGGTAAATGGTGCAAAGGCCATCTTTCATAAAGGTCTGGTAGATATTGGTGAAGGAAATGTTAGCATTCGTATCCCAGAAGAGGAAGAGCTATTCATCACTCCAACTTTTAGCCAGTATGAAACGATGACCGAAGACGATGTCGTCCATTTAAAATTTGATGGTACACAACTAAGTAAAGGCAGAAGAGCTTCCACAGAATACAGATTGCATGTAGCCATATACAAAGCTCGCCCTAAAGCAAGATGTGTAATCCACACGCATTCACCCTATGCAACGATGCTTTCTGTAGTCAGAAAAAAGATTCCAGTCGTATTGGAAGAGATGGTTGTTTTCTTGGGTGGTGCAGTAAACATCTCAGAATTCGGACGAGCACACACCTATGATATAGGAGAGAGGGCACTTAAGGCATTAGGTACAACCAATGCTATCCTATTGGCCAATCATGGAGTTCTGGTCTGTGGACGAACCATGGAACACGCCGTCAAGATGGCTGAATTGGTCGAGAAAATGGCGATGATATACTGGGGTTCGTTTCAAATTGGGGAACCTGTAATAATCTCTGAGGAAGCATCTAGATTAAAAGAAGATTTTGACTCGAATTTTGCAACATATGGCAGATGAAGGTAGTAGACGGGCCCGGTGGGATTTGAACCCACGATCCCCGGCTATCCTCCACCGATAGAGGGCCGATGCTCTATCCATGCTAAGCTACGGGCCCATCTGATTCGATAGCTTTTATAGATTGGCACATTCGCCATTGATAAAGCTTGCCGATAATTTTTTCGACTATGAACTCGTTAAAGGTGAGGGCTGGACTAGTGGTATGAGAGCGTGCAAAAGTTTCTTGATAATTCTACCTGGCGTCTAAAAGAATCGTTATGTGCTCTATCAAATAACATTTATAATAGCGTTATATATATTATTGATTGAGATAGTAAAATTATGTCGACGGATATTGTTCGTAGTGTTAGGAATTTAATAAAGGCACACGGAAAGCCTAAGAAAGAAGTATATCTAGATTCAGAAAATTCTGGTTTGATCTTTCCAGAAGCCC
The DNA here is from genome assembly GCA_024256285.1 of archaeon. Classification (GTDB taxonomy): domain Archaea; phylum Thermoproteota; class Nitrososphaeria; order Nitrososphaerales; family JACAEJ01; genus HK02M2. The sequence continues at coordinate 1,029 of JACGUG010000046.1, read as the reverse complement.
TAGAGGAGATGATTCGCAGATATAAAGATGCTGGATACGGTCATCCATCGATAACACATAAGATCGGATGGGAGTCCTACGAAGCTTTATATGAAACTACCAGTAAAATAGCAGACTTCATAGGAGCAGAGATTGAAGAGATAGCGTATACTCATAGCGGAACCGAATCGAATAACTTGGCCATCTTGGGTTCAGCTAGAGCTAATAAAACTGACAGGAATAAAATAATTGTCTCAAGCATAGAGCATCTGAGCGTTATATTCCCTGCTGAGGAGCTTAGGAGAAACGGCTATCGAGTCATTAAGCTACCTGTAGATAGTGAGGGGTTGATCGACCCTGATTTACTTGCAAGAGAGGTAGACAAAGATACTCTCCTTGTAAGCATATCGTCTGTCAACCATGAGATAGGATCGATACAGGATATAAAAGCTCTAGTAGAAGTTGTTAAAGATAAGGATAGGGAAATAATCTTTCATACCGATGCCGCCGATGCCCTTGGAAAGATCCCCTTCGACGTAAGGGTAGGTGTCGATCTAGCCACCTTCAGCAGTCATAAAGTTTACGGGCCGAAGGGGGTCGGCAGTCTATATATTAGGAAAGGTGTCGAAGTGGAGCGCATACTTCACGGTCAGTTGAGTACTCAGAAGATGTGGCCAGGTGCTGAGAATGTTCCAGCTATCTCTGGCTTTGGAAAAGCCATCGAAATAATGGGGGCAAACTTTGATGATTATACGACAAAGATGAAGAGAATGAGAGATACGCTTATAGATGGTATATTGAGTGATGTTGACCATACTCTTTTAAACGGTCCTAGAGGCGATAGAAGGGGGCCAGACAACGTGAATATAAGTTTCCTGTATTGTGAAGGGGAGGCGATAACTGTGGAGTTTAGTATGAGGGGCATTTATGTTGCAAGCGGTAGCGCCTGTACGAGCAGGACCCTCGAACCAAGCCATGTAATGCTTGCCATAGGTAGAAAATATGAAGAGGCCCATGGTAGTGTATTGATGAAGGTGACTCCTATGCATA
>JACGUG010000045.1 GCA_024256285.1 archaeon | reverse complement strand
AAGCATATTGGGTAATCTGATAAAAGAAGCAGATGCAGCCATAATAGTGGACGATCCAGATTTTGAATTTGGATGTCAGGGTTGTGCGAGGACGAACGAATTTATAAAGTATTTAATTTACGATAGAGAAATCCCTTACATAACTTTAAGTTATCCCCGAAGCAAGGATGAAGCAAAAGATTTCATTAACACCATAATGGGTTTTCTTAAGAAATTAAAGGAGACATGAGATGGTTGTAAAAATCGCTCAAATATCTTGTGGGACGGAGTACAGCGGTTTTCAAGTAGAGATAGAAAAAGCTGCTGAGATCGTAGGTGCTAAAATTTTCATCCCTGAAATTGAGTTAGACGACATTAGACAAGTAGAGGAAGAAATACCATTCATTCCAAAAAGCAGTGGACTTAAGACGATGTTAGCAAGAGCGTTCGCCATAATCGAAGGCAGGTCTAAACCCGACGGCGTTCTCATCCTCACATGCTTTAGATGTGCTGAAGGAGCCTTAACTAGGACTATAACTCGAAAGGTACTACAAAAGAAGACGAGTCTGCCTATAATTTCTCATTCTTTTACTGAGAAAACGAAAGCAGGGAATCTTCTATTAAAAATGGAGGCATTGGTAGACATGATCGAGAAGGGAGCGTTGTTTGGAAGGAAAAGACAAGAAGGCATAACAGTGGGAATAGATTCAGGCTCAACGATGACCAAAGGGGTGATTATGAAAGATAATGAAGTCATTGCACAAGAGTGGGTTCCAACGACCGATTTTGGAGACTTGGCTAAAAAAGTCATAAACAGTCTCTTATCTCAGGCAAATATTTCTTACGAAAAGATAGATGCAATGGGAATTACGGGTTATGGGAGATTTCCTTTAAAGAAGGTTTTTTCAGAGAAAGTGAAGTTAGCTATGGAAGAAGTTACAGTTTGCGCTAAAGGAGCAACATATTTGGCTGATAGGCTTGAAGGTGATGCAACTATAATAGATATAGGAGGCTCAGACAACAAGGCAGTAACTATGCATAACGGGTTGCCTGATAGTTTTACTGTTGGGGGGATATGTGCTGGTGCTTCTGGTAGATTCTTAGAGATAGCAGCAGCCAGATTAGGCGTCAAACTAGATGAGTTTGGAGAACTTGCATTAAAAGGAGATCCATCAAAAATAAAGATGAACTCATACTGCATAGTCTTTGGATTACATGATCTAGTTTCTTCACTCGCACTTGGAGCTAGTAAGGAAGATGCGGCTGCAGCCTCATGTTATAGCGTAGCTGAACAGTTCTATGAACAACAGATGCAAGAAATCGAAGTTAGAGAACCTATAATCCAGATTGGAGGTACGTCTCTGATAAAGGGTTTGAACAAAGCATTAAGGGATATGCTAAGAGTTGAAGTTATAGTTCCACCTTTGTCTCAGTTCTCTGGTGCGGTTGGTGCGGCACTTTTAGTTTCAGGTTTGATTGAATGATCGAATGGGCTTTATCGGTAAAATATGAATAGATTCTTCGCTCTTTATCGTCCTTACTTCAACGCCATAAACTTCCCTGATATTTTCAGAGGTCAAGACATCCATCGGACTACCCGAAGCGAAAATACTTCCGTTCTTGATCATATAAATTCTGTCTGAGAATCTGGCTGCAAGGTTAAGATCGTGGATCGCCATGAGAACTGCTATATCTTTATTTCTAGCAAGATTTCTAATCAAGTCTAATATCTCAAGTTGATTTTTAACGTCTAAATGGGCTGTTGGCTCGTCTAAGAGAAGTACTTTTGGCTCTTGAGTTATCGCTTTCGATATCAGGACCCTCTGCATCTCTCCTCCACTTAACTCATCAAAATATTTTGATGTCAAGTTCTCAATTCCTACCGATTTGATCGACTCTTCTGCTATCTCTAAATCATTCTTAGTAAGTTGCCATTTGACGTAAGGTGTTCTGCCCATTAGGACGACATCTAAAACTGTAAGTGGAAACGATCTAAGGGCGATTTGAGGTACGCTACTGACTTCCCTAGCCAGCTCTTTTATATTCATCTTTACTATAGCCTTCCCATCTATGAAAACCGTTCCCATGTAAGGTTTAAGCACCTTATTGATACATCTTAACAGAGTGGTCTTCCCTGAAGCGTTTGGGCCAACTATGCTTGCAACTTCATGCTCATCCACTTCTAAATTCACTCCACTTAATACATCAGTGGTACTGTATTTGAAAGACAAGTCCTTGACCCTTAACCTCATATCCACCAACGCTTCCTTCTCTTCATGAGCAGGTAAACGAAAAATGGGACTCCTATTACAGATGTGATTATACCTACGGGCATTTCTGCAGGGTTGATTATCATTCTGGAAAGAGTGTCTGCGGAGAGCAGTAGCATCGCTCCAACTAGGCCAGATGCCGGAAGTAAAAATCTATGATCCGATCCAATCATAATTCTCACTATATGAGGCGCAACGAGACCTATGAAGCCTATCGTTCCAGTTAAAGAGACCGTAACGGCTGTAAGTAAGGTAGCTAAAGTTAGAAGGAATATCTTTGAAAATTTGACGTTTATGCCTAAGTTCATCGCTACTTCGTCACCCATGCTCAGCGCGTTTAAGTCCCAACTACAGTTTAAAGTGATAACTATCCCCCCCAATAAAACTGGAAAAATTATGAACAGTTGCTCCCAATCTGCACCCCATAGTCCTCCCATGAGCCAAAAGACTATGCCATAGATTTTCTCTCCTGAGACGTATATCAAGAAAGAAACCAATGCATTGAATAAGGAGCCTATGGCTATCCCTGCTAAAATCAAGGTTTCAGTCTCAACTCCACGTGCACTTGCCAATCCATAAACCATGAACATAGTGACCAGAGAAAATACCAGTGCAAGCATGAATAACGCATATTCACCAAAAATGAATTGTAAACCGAAAGCAACTGCCAAAGCTGCTCCAAAAGCTGCTCCAGCTGCAACTCCCAAAACGTAAGGGCTGGCAAGTGGGTTCCTCAATAATCCTTGCATAATCACTCCAGCCAAAGATAGACAAGTTCCAGCCATGACAGCCATCAGAACTCTCGGTATCCTTACATCGAGAACTATCGCCCTTAAATTCTCATCCGGATTCTCTCCAAAAATTGCCTTTATTATATCTTGAATAGAGATAGAAATTGGCCCGATACAGATCGATATAATAGTGATCGCTAAAAGCGCCAAAGTTAAAATGAATAAGAAGAAGATCTTCTTGCCTCTAACCTTTCTGTAAAGCTTGTTTACGTCGACTTCTGAGCTCATTAAGTCTTCAATCCGTAAATGTTTGTATAAACGTATTCTGCCAATTCACCTGCGTCTATATCGTTGAATAGTTCTGGGTGTATCCACTTAGCATACCTGACCAATCCTATAATGAGCCTTGGACTTGTTGAACACTCGGCGTAGTCTACAACGTAAACTCTGTCGTTTTTAACTGCATTTATCACACTCCATCCCGGCCTATTCACTATCTCTTCTTTCAACTGATCCATCTCTTCTTCGTTAGGTTCAGTACCATAATAGAATTTTATGATAACATCTGGGTTTGTAGAAATTATGTATTCATTATTTATCGTTAGATACTTTAATGAACTATTCTCAGCGATGTTCGCCCCTCCTGTAATTTTTATTAAAGAGCCTGCAATCGTCGATCCGTTACCAGTTTTACCAGGCTCGTTGAGTTCAAAGTAAACCAATGGCTTCTGCTCTAATTCCTTAGTTCTGTCTTCAACCATTTCTACATATCCCGTCATAAAACTTGAGATTTCTTCTGCTCGACCTTCTCTTCCAACTATATAGCCAACCGTTTTTATAAGATCGATTATATCAGCCATATCATCAGGATATTTTAAAACGTAGACAGGAATTCCTCTATCTTCGATCTCATCTATAACCGTACAGTATGGCCATGCAAATACGATATCTGGTTTATGGTACACAATCGTCTCTATGCTTGGCGTTGCTCCAGAGCCAACGTTAAAATCATCCACGGTATCTAATTTCTCCTTCAAGTAAGGGGGAAAGGTGCTATATTGATCTACAGCACAAAGAACTTCACTTGCATTAAGTGTACATAATATTTCTGATACTGAAGATGCCAAAGAAACTACTTTTTCGACAGGATGCTTGATTGTTGTATATCGACCTGCACCATCTATCAATGTTGCTGTTGAATCTGGCATGTAGCCTGATGAGAGGAAATGATATATCCCATAGGAGGTTATTATCGCGATTATGAGAATTGCAGTTAGGACGACGGTTGCCTTTTTTACCTTAAACTCCATTTAACTCCTTAATCGATCCTACAAGTGAAGTTTTTAAATTTTTGTTTCATTATGAAACAAAAGCAGAGAGGCTCCGTTGCCACATCTATGGTGAACTCCTTTCTTCTTTTTATATGCCGACCAACTCTTCTCTCAGAAGTCCTATCGCCATCTCCCTATACTTGATGAACTGTTCGCTAAGCTTATCCCTAGGCTCCGAAAGTTCGATCGGTATAACTTCTCTAATTTTTATTGGACGCTTACTAAAGACGAGCACTAAATCTCCTAGATATACCGCCTCCTCAACGTTGTGAGTCACAAATATTATGGTCTTCTTGAGCTTTTCATGAATCGATTTAAGCTCCTTATGCATAATCCATCGAGTCTGTGCATCTAGATCGCCGAAGGGCTCGTCCATCAGCAGAATTGAAGGGTCGACGGCCAAAGCTCTGGCAATGGCTACTCTTTTATTCATACCTCCTGAAATCTGATTTGGATAGTACTTCTCAAAACCATTTAGCCCAACAAGCTTTATCATTTCCTCAATGATTGAATCGCTTTTTCTGTTTTTATTACTACGTATTTCTAATCCGAATCTTATGTTTTCGTAGACATTTCTCCAAGGCAATAGGGATTCTTCTTGAAAGACAAAACCTATGTTACGATTTTTGGGGTTAGGAGGAAAACCATCCACGAGTATCGAGCCAGAAGATGGTGCTTCTAATCCAGCTACCATCTTCAGAAATGTGGTCTTCCCGCATCCAGATGGGCCTACGATACAAACGAACTGCCCTTCAACTACATCGAACGATATGTTGTCTATTACTTGTAGCTTACTAAAGGCTTTAGAGACATTTTTAATGCTTACCTTCACATTAACATTTTCGTTCATACTCTGATCTCTCTGCGCCACTTAAACATTCTTCTTTCGAATATTAAGAAAGTTTCGTTCATGATGAGTCCTAGAATTCCTATAACTATCATGCCAGCAATAACGACGTCTATTTGGAACAATTGGGCGCTTTTTAATATTAATTTGCCTAAACCAGTCACTTCTGGCGCTATCATTTCAGCAGCCACGATGCACATCCAACCAATCCCTAATCCGATTCTCATGCCAGCAACAACCTCTGGTAAAGAGCTAGGTACCACGATTTTTGAAACAATCTGCCTTTTCTTTGCCCCGAAGACTTTGGCAACCTCAATTAATGTTGGTTTCACTGCCTTTATTCCTACTATGGTATTCACCAAGATGGGGAAGAAAGCACCAAGCCATATCAAGAATACGTAACGTGAGAATCCAAGAAGCAGGAGAATTGCTAATGGTATCCAAGCTATAGGTGGTATAAAGCGAAGTGGCTCAAGTACAGGTTTAGCGCCCTCGTATATTTCGCTCCTCAAACCCATCAATATCCCGAGTGGAATCGCAGTCAAACATGCAGCTGAAAATCCTGCTAAAACTCGAAGAACACTTGCAACAGTGTGATCAAAAAGACTTATCCCTTCTACATCTCCTTTTGTAGCAAGCTTTACAAGTGCTAAAATTGAATCTATAGGACCAGCATCTTTAAGAAAAACTGTTGGAGAAAACATGATTACTAACTGCCAGATTAGAAGAAAAATAGAGAAGGTGATGGTTCCAAGTAGTAAGGTTCTGTATCTGTGTGCCATGTTTGAACTACCTTAAAGCCCCTGTTATTAAGTAATACCTATCTCAGTAATAACTTCGTTAAGAAGAGTCTCATCGATAAGCTCATTTACAAAGGCAGTGGCATCTGGGACATCCTCCACTGAAATCTTACCCTGACCTATCATAGCATCTGTGAAGGTTATCATGCTTTCGGCGTTTACATAGTAGCCCCAAACCATTCTCGGCCAACATTCTTGACAAACATCTACGTCTCTACCTGTTAGAGAGGCGAATGATTGAATCGCATCGGTAGAATTCTCCTGAATGTAATTTAACCCCTTTACGTGAACTTTAAGCAACTTCTTCACTATATCCGGTCTTTCATCATAGAGTTTCTTTGAAACGTAAAATACACAACATTGGTGATCAGGATAAATATCATGAGATGTGTATATTATGTGACCGATACCCCTAACGACGGCCTCCGCACAGAAGGGCTCCCAAGCTATGTAAGCATCTATATCTCCCCTCTCAAGGGCAAGGGGAAGTTCTGTGATTGAGTAATCTATGTAATTGAGTGTAATGCCAAATTCTTCTGCAACCATCACGATCATAACGCTTTGAATCGAACCTAACCCTGGATGTCCAACAGTCTTACCATCTAATTCTTCGATGCTGTTGATTTCGGGCTTGGCAACTATCGCCGACCCTTCCTTATTCGATGAAGACAGGATGACGATTTCAGCTCCTTTACTTGCCATGATAAGCGCTGGTACACATCCAACGTAACCAGCATCCAGTTCTCCGGCTGCAAAATCCAGCATTTCGGGCATACCGTATAGGTATTCCTTCTTTACTGGAGCGATGCCCTCTTCTTCATACCATCCTTGAGCGTAAGCTGTGTAAAATTCTATTTGATGTATATCACCCACCAAATATCCGATGCGTACCGGTTCCAATCCCGAAGGCTTTATGGAAATGCCTATATAATATCCGACAATGATCCCTGTGACTAGAACCCCTACAACGATCAATGCCACTATCGGTTTACTTATAATTCTTACTTTGCTCATTTGCCACCTACAGATGAAGATAAAGAATCTGAATATATACTTGGCGCTTATATAATGGACATATGCATTTACTATAAATACAAAAAGTTATAATGATAAACGAATTTTGTTATAAGAATATGAAAATAGGCGTAATTTTCCATAGGCCTGAAATAATAGATTCAGGCTGGGCAAGGAAGATTTTAAATACATTGAGTAAGTTTGGTTGGGTTAAAGCTAAGATTTGTGGAACGATGGGCACCATTGCCCTGATAGACAATTACATGGATAGTCAGATCGTATGTGATTTCAGACCGACCATTGAATGTTTGGCAGAGATGGCCAAGGAGTTAGATTCCGTAGTTATAGCGGCATATTCCAATAACGCTCTTAAATCTCATGCCTTCTGTTGGCACTTGGTTAAGAAATTAGACAGCCCTGACATACCTATAATAGAGGTTGAGGCTAAAAATAGGATAGTTATCAATTGGTGCAAAAAAAGCAATTTGAGCTTAGCTTTAGCAGAGGAATTAGGATTTGATCAGACTTCGCCCCCTGATTTTGGAGAAACGATGTGGATCGAAGATGGCATCAAATATAGAAGGATCTTGGCTGTTGAAAAAGGAGATTTTGTTCTTATCAATGGACTAGTTGTGGGGCGATCTACTTCAGAAAATGTAATTCTAAAGGAATGCGAAGGCGAGGTAATAGGCGGGGAGGGTGTAAGATTTAAAGATCATGGACTGGCTAAGTTAAGTGAAAAGGGAAAGATCGATTTATTTAAAGCCAAAGTAGATACTACAAATCTCTTAAGAAGAACTAAGTTTAAGCGTAGATATTTCGAGAAAAGTTTCAAGGAAGACCTTATCACATTCATAGAACATGGAGCGATGGTATATTCTGGTGTAAACATTTACGAAGAAATAAGAAAAGGAATTACTGGAGCAGTTACAATTGGAGACGACACAACATCTATTGCAGGAGATATATTGTCAAGATTTAAAATTCCTATAATTGGAATAGTTGATGGAGATCGGGATGGACTCCTAAAGAATGCTTCGCTTGATGATAACTCGGTGGTTTTATTGGTTAAAAACGACGATCGATTTGGCAGAAAAATTTATGATGAAATCTTCAAAGGAAGAAAACATCTCAACTCTAACTTTAAAGAAGTGAAAGATAAAGTGATATCCTTAGCAGTCTCATCGAATCAGCTAATTAAAAATTAAGTTAAAAGGTTTGTCTTAAATGAGTGAATTAAATAATGAGTTATACTAAAAATGATAGAATAGGGTTAAGAGGAAGAAAGCCTGTAGAGAAGAGATATTAGCAAAAAATGTTCAAGCGTGGAAGTATTCGCTTGTTCCATACTGTCTTTCCTGAAAGCCTACCTCTCGACCGGGTATTCCAACTGCATCAGCTCTACACATTTTACATAACCTGAACTGTCTGATGATCTTTTCACATTTCTTCCTTATGCCCTGAAGTTCGTCACATGTGGGAGTTCGTCTCCCTTTAAATATGCCGATCGGGATCAATGGAATTATGTTTTGAACGTATGCTCCTGCCTCTTTAATCTTTCTAGCTACGTCCTCTATACGGTGATCGTTGATTCCAGGTATTAGCACTGTATTCACTTTAATTATCATCCCTCTTTTAACAGCCAACTCGACTCCTTTTATTTGATTAGAAATAAGAATTTTAGCGGCATCTAATCCTTTAATCAATTTACCTTTATAATAAACGAAAGAGTATATTTTAGAGCCTATCTCTGGATCGACTGCATTTATAGTTACAGTGATGAATTCGACTCTAACGCTTTCTAATTCGTCTATCTTATCAGGAAGTAGGAGACCATTCGTAGCCACACATAAG
>JACGUG010000044.1 GCA_024256285.1 archaeon | reverse complement strand
GAAAAAGGAGAGTGATGAAAATGGAAGAAGGAATTTTGGACCCCAAAACTAAAGAACTCGTTGCCATTGCTGCTGCAGTGGCTGGACTTTGTCAGCCATGCTTCGATCACCATCTAGCCAAAGCCAAGAAGTTAGGCATCAATGAAATAGAAATCAGAGAGGCAATTAAAATATCCCAAACAGTAAGAAAGCGTGGCAATGAATTAATGGATGAGTTTATAGAGACAATTTTGAAAGGAAAGGAAGCAAAATAATTGTTCATCCCTTTTATTTGATTTGCCAATCTGTCTTCCTGACAACTATTATCAGCCCCCTATCCTAGTCTCTATGGACCAATCGAGCTTATAAAAATGCAGGTTAATGAGGTATCGCCTCTACCTTTTTATTTTTGATAACTTTATTCTTTTATCTAATTTGGATATCGGTAGTCCTTTAGATTGTATATCATGCCATCTTCCCTTTTTTAAAGCCAACACAGGTCTAACCTTAAACTTTTCTTACTGTCTAAGGAGAGAATTTAAATTCATGTAATATTACTTGATGAACATGAAAGAAACTCAGATAAAAATTGGTGAAGAGTTTAAACCTGCTCCACAATTCAAGAGGCTCTATTTCATCTATCTGATTTTAGCGATTCCTATCGGTATCTTAACGTGGTATGTTCCCGTACTGATCTTCGCCCCTTTTATGATCAGTCTTGTCATCTTGATACCGATTCTGGCTATCTTGATCTTCATAGCATATTGGATTCCAAGATACTACGATACTATGCTCTATCGACTTGACAAGAATGAGATGACGTGGAGGAGGGGGGTCTGGTTCAAGAAGACTGGGATCGTCCCCTACAACAGGATAACGAACGTCGATATCGCTCAAGGCCCCATCTCAAGAATGCTCGGAATAGCATCCCTTAAGGTCCAGACTGCTGGCTATTCTGCACCATCCAGTGGTTTTGGGGGTTTTGCTGAGATAAGGATAGAGGGTATGGAAGAGTTCGAGGAGTTAAGAGAGAAGATAATGGAGTTCGTCAGAGGTAAGAGACCGGTAGCAGTGGAGACCTACGAAGAAGATATCAACCTGAAGATCCTAGAGGAACTGGTCAAGATCAGAGAGTTGCTGGAAAGATCTTCAAGGAATGATCGAATATAAAATCCGCCTCCCTCATCTAACAAAAGGAGGACTGCAAAAATTCATACACGTACTGGAGATCTTCCATCCCCTTCATCAGCCATCTCCAATATTTTAATATGTCCAAATCTAGCCCCTTGGTATATAGTAGTAAGCGTTCCTCTTCTTCTGTTCCCTATCAAGTTTGCTACCTGGCTTATTTATCCTTGGTCTACTAGTATCGATGTCACGCCTATAAGTTATGCCTAAGTCTTTAAGGAAGACATTCATCCCCTTCTCCTTCACCATAGGTGGTGTGGCCTCTCCTCTAACACCTTGCTCGCCAGTAAATATCATTAACGAGTCAGATACTATATCGATGAGTTGAACATCGTGATCCACGATTATAGCAGATTTTTCTTGAGCTTTGATAAATCTTTGAATTGCATTTGCAAAAGCTATTCTATCCTCTACATCCATGAAAGCTGATGGTTCATCCAACGCATAAACGTCAGCATCCCTCAATAGGCATGCCACTACAGCTACCTTTTGCAACTCTCCACCACTTAACTCCTTTACCTGTTTATCATAGAGCTTGTGAATTCTTAATGGGTTGATTATTAAAGACTGGATCAAACTTGTATCGATGTCGCCCCCTGATACTTTATCCAAAAGGCTCTTGACATCCCCATCAAAGTCAGCAGTAAGGTATTGTGGCTTATACGATACCTTTACCGTGCACTTTATCTCCCCCTCATCGGTTTTCTCTTTGCCTGCTATGATTTTCATAAATGTCGTCTTGCCTAGCGCGTTTCCTCCTAAAATTCCTAGGACCTCCCCCTCCCTTATCGATCCTTGTGATACATTCAATTTAAAGCTTGGATAAGATTTTACAAGATTTGTGTACTCTATCACAGTTGGCGTCTGTAATGAATCACTGATCGGAGCGTGAATATCGAATGTGGTAGGTTTGTCCCTAAACCTTACGTTTTCGGTAGGGAGATACCCATCGAGAAGAGCGTTGACCCCAACTCTTGCCGACATTATTTCAGATACTATGCCGTAGGCTCCAGGATCACCGTAGAGTATGTGCATGTATTCGCTTAGATAATCTAAAATGGTCAGATCGTGCTCTACGAGTATCACTGACTTCCCTCTTTCAGCTAGTTCTGATATTACCTTAGCTACGCTCAGCCTCTGATATACATCGTTATAAGATGATGGTTCATCGAAGAAGTAGATGTCAGCAACCTTTAAGGCACACATGGCTATCGCCAGCCTTTGAAGCTCGCCACCACTCAGCTCTTCAATAGGTTTATGTAGAGATTCTTTGAGGCTAAGTCTATCGATCAATTCATCCATCTCTCCTTTCTCATCGAACTTCTTCAGTAAAGAGAAGGCATCTCCTCGCCATAAATTAGCTAGCTTATATACTGCCTGGGGTTTGAAGGAGACCTTCAATTCCTTTGCATATATCTTCTCAAAGTGACCTTTCAGTTCTGTTCCCTGAAAATGGTCTATGACCACATCCCAATTAGGAGGATCGTCTGTAATGCCCATGTTTGGCTTAATACTACCAGAAAGGATTTTCAATGCTGTAGTTTTCCCGATTCCATTCTTTCCCACCAACCCCACCACAGCCCCTCTTCTCGGCATTGGTAATCTATAGAGCCTAAAGCCGTTAGGACCGTATTGATGAACTCTGTCTTCCCTTAACTCCTCCGCTAAGTTGAGTATAACGATCGAATTGAAGGGGCACTTCTTGATACAGATACCGCAACCTGTGCATAGCTCTTCACTTATGATAGGTTTCCCATCTTCGCCGAAGATTACGGTCTTATCGCCCATCTTCACCCCTGGGCAGAACTTATAGCATTCTAATCCACACTTCTTAGGTTGGCACCTTTCCCTATCAAGAACTGCTATACGATGGACCAATCTTATCACTTTAAGGATGAGGAGTACACTTTAGAGCTTAAAAAGCAGATTTAATTCAAAAATTACCTACTTTACTTTCAATACGGTCACAAATAAATGTAATGGTTAAGGGAATGCTGGTTTACAATGTACGCCTTCTCTTAAGCATAAGGCCTCGATCCTAGCTCTAAATTTACGCCAATATTCTGAATTCTTTGTGATGAGAAATGGCAGACGATCCTCGAGTCCAGGTCTTTCCTTCTCAAGAAACGGTGTCATAGAATCCAGGATCCAAGGCTTCAGGTTAAGTTTGTCGTATATTATTTCGCTCTTCGTTCTCTTCGCTACGTCAACTAACTTTAATATGTTTTCTTCATCATCGTTTACTTCTGGTATTATCGGTCCTAAAAATATCCAAGTATCTACTCCTCTATCAGAGAACTCTTCTAAAACTTGAATAAGAGATTCTGGTGAATGTGTTCTTGATCCTAACTTCTTAGCAAGGTCATTATCGAGTGTTATCATGGTAACTCCTATATCAAATCCTTCTGGCTTTATCAGATCTTTGTCTCTCAAAACTAGATCAGATTTTGTCTGTATTGAGATAGGAAAGTTGTTGGCAGACAACACCTTGATGCACCCTCTTGTCAGTTGTAACTTTGCTTCTAAAGGTTGGTAAGGATCCGTAACCGTGCTTATGCCGACTACGCCTTTCGGAATCTTCTTCAACTGCTTGGACAAAACATCTACAATGTTTATCTTTGCCTTTACGAAATTACCCCAACTCCTTGCGATCTTTTCATTTCGAAAGACTGATGGACTGTAACAGTAGATACAACCGTGTTCACATCCAAAGTATGGGTTCAATGAATAGTCTAAGCCTGGCAGACGACTGTATGAAAGTGCTTCTTTACAAGTAATGTAAGAATACCTGATCATAACTATCCCTTAAAAATCTGTGATCTTCCTTTGGAAGAATGCTTCTTTCAATATAATGCTATTTTCTATCCATTTTTCGATAGGTATAGTGAGGATTTTACGGGTATAATTCAGAGCGGCTTGCAGATCATCGAACCTCTTTGGTTCTTTCCTCAATGCACTCCTTAAACTTTCTCTAACGTTCCAAACACCGATAGGCAAGATGTAGCCTGGACGGATTTCTCTTAACATCAAGATTTTCGCTTGCTTTCTTATAGATTTCAATTTCTCAGCCGCTGCCAATCTTGCAGAATAGTAACATCCGCCTACTTCAGCATAGGTAGACCTGCCCATGTAACCTTCGTAATCTCCCATCATTTCAGGAGACTTTCCACACATATTCCATACAGTCCCTGGAAACCATGCTTCTATCCACTCAAAGCCCCATCGCTCTGGAATGAATATCACAAAGAAGATGTTGTCTAAATTTTTAAATGAATATGCTTCATATTCATCCAAAGTATCATATTGCTTTACTTCTTTGATCAATTCAAGGGATACTATGCTGTCTGCTGCAGTAATACTCCACCTTGTCGGAACCAATCTTCTCCTATTACCTACCCCAAGCATACCAACGCTAAAGGCACGCTGAATTCTACTGATAGGAACACCTTTTTTATACAATTCATTGACAGCCTCTAAGGCTCCTAAATCCCTATCATAGTAGGCTTTTTCAATCGCCTTGTCAACTTTTATGTTAGAAGTTTTGAAGGACTTTAATGGTGCTGAAGGGCCGAATGGTTGTGTATCTCCACTCAAGGACAAAACTCCTGTCGGTCTTTTAGTAAATGATGCTTCATAGTCTATAGACGACACCCCCATCGATACTTCTTGAATTATATCGAGCAAATGTGTGCCCCTAGGGGCGTCAGATACATTCATCCTAACCATACCCCTGATTAGACTGTAGCGATAATCGATGATTTCGTCAAGAGATTTACCTACCCAAAGCTCGGGGGTATCGAGCACCTTTGTATCACCAAAGTAGGGAGGAAGCATAGGACCGACGTAAACTTTTGGATAGCCGATTCGACCTACAAAAGCGCCTGGTGGAGTCGATCCTTGAAGATTTTTGAATGAAATTGAAGAAGATGTTTTGATCAAAGATCGAGCCTTAGTAATTATAGGACACCTTAACTTTCCGCATAGCATTCGCCCTCCTTTACAAAGCAAGCATAAAGATGATACTTTTCCTATTGTTTTGATGCTATTATCTAAGAGAGGCCATCTCCCTCCTTGGGGGGATTCCCCTTTAATCTTTTCATATCTATTCAAGTATATATCGTATATGAAAAACTAGTTTAAGAATTTATCATTCAGCTAAAAATTTCATATTGAGATAGGAGATAAAGGATGGAAGATCATGTAGTTCATGTACGAGAATCGGAGAATCGCTTTTTACCAATCTTTATAAGGGTCTTTTCAACTTCATTCGTATCCAATCTAAAGTATTTAGCAACATCTGCCATCTCCTTTTCACGATCTTCAGAGAGGGAGGCGTACAGAAGAATTTCTTCAAAATTCGTGTAACCCGCCTTCTTTATTATCTGCTTTTGAAGGCTTTCTAAATCGAAGAGTTCTTGCATGATCCTCATCTCTCTCTCCTTTATCGACTTCAGCCTCCTTTTCAAGATATATTTCTCATAGTCTATCTTCTGGAAGGTGGCGTATAACTTCCCCTCAGGCATTTCGGGCTCAACTTTGAACAGTTCCTCTTTATCATGCTCTTTTTTGTATGCACAGATATAGGTAATTCCCCTCCATTCACCAAGAGATAAGTGGAGAGGAGTAGCCAGACTGTAGAGATTCTTCACCAAGCCTACACTCCCATCAGAAGTGAAAGAGGAGACTATCCCATCCCTTTGGAGGAGCTTGAGATGTTTAAGCACAGCTTGAGGACTGATCCCTAGTAGACCCGATAGTTCTGCTAGGCATCTCGGTCTTTCCATCAAGAGGTTAAGCAGACGAACTCTTGTGACAGAGCCTAAAGTTTCAAGGAGCTTCTCATACCTTTCCATTTCGATCAGGATATATCATTGGGAAAGATTTATAAGTTTAACCATTGGTTAATAACCATAGGATAAATATGTTGAGAAGTAGGAAGAATTTCCACTATATCTTAGACGAATTAGATCGCCTCATAGATAACATGGAAGAGGATATAGAAGATATATTGAAGAGTTTCTACGAATCTGGGTCTAAGTTTCTTTCTAAACCCATGGTTTATGGATTATCGATGAAGATAGGGCCTGGTGGTGAACCTGTGCTAAAACTCTTTGGCGATAGGAAGTTGCTCGAAGAAGGTTTCAGAGAGCCTTTATACGACCAGATCGTAAACGAAGATGAAGGTAAACTCAAGCTTTTAGTCGAGCTACCTGGGGTGGAGAAAAAGGATATAGAGTTAAACGTTCTAGAAGATGAGGCAACCGTATCAGCCATTCATGGTGATATTAAGTATAAGGCAAGGATAAGATTTAAGGCATCTATCGACCAGACGAGTGGGTCTGCCTCTTACCACAACGGAGTTTTAGAGGTAACATTTAAACTTAGGGACAAAACTAATAAGAAGTATACAAAGATTAAAGTAGAGTGAGAGCGTTAGATGAGTCAACAATACATATCTCTAAAGGTCTTGGAAGCATACACTAGAGACGTCGGTAGAGGAGTGGCAAGAATAGATTACGAAACTATGGATGCCCTCGATGCGTCTACAGGCGATGTTGTGGAGATCAGGAGCAAAAGGAGGACAGTAGCCAAATGCCTACCTCTTTATCCTTCAGATGAAGGAAGGGGCGTAATAAGGATCGATGGTCTGATAAGGAACAATGCTGGGGTAGCTATAGGTGATACAGTTATCATCAGAAAGATCAAGGCTCTCCCTGCTGTGAAGGTAGTTGTAGCGCCATTAGAAGCCATTCCTCCCATCGATGAAAGGTATCTGGCAGATGCTCTTGAGAGCGTCCCTGTAACGAAGGGGGACAACGTAATGATCCCATATTTTGGTGGTAGGTTAACCTTCCAAGTGATTGGGATCAACCCTATGACTGATGCTGTCCTCATAACCCAAAGAACGATCTTTGTGATCTCAGAGAGGGGCGAGGTACTTAGAGGTGTGCCACAAGTCGCCTATGAAGATATAGGTGGATTGAAAGATGAAATACAGAAAGTGAGGGAGATGATCGAACTCCCCTTAAGGCACCCTGAAATCTTTGAGAAGTTGGGGGTAGAGGCACCGAAGGGAGTTCTGCTCTATGGCCCTCCAGGAACAGGGAAGACGTTGCTGGCAAAGGCGGTAGCCAATGAGAGCAACGCCCATTTCATAAACATAAGCGGACCTGAGATCATGAGCAAATTCTATGGAGAGTCAGAAGCTAGGCTCAGAGAGATCTTTAAAGAAGGGAGAGAGAGGGCACCGACAATTATCTTCATAGACGAGATCGACTCGATAGCACCAAAGAGGGAGGAGGTGACTGGAGAGGTTGAGAGAAGGGTGGTGAGTCAACTGTTATCTTTGATGGATGGGTTAGAAGCAAGAGGGAAGGTCATAGTGATTGCGGCAACGAACAGACAGAATGCCCTCGACCCAGCCTTGAGAAGACCAGGCAGGTTCGATAGGGAGATAGAGATCAAGGTACCTGATAAGAAAGGAAGGCTCGAGATATTGCAGATTCACACAAGAAATATGCCATTGACCGATGATGTAGACATCAAGAAGATAGCATCCATAACTCATGGATTCGTTGGTGCGGATCTTGAATACTTATGCAAGGAGGCAGCTATGAAGGCTCTGAGGAGAACGCTCCCTGAGCTTAAGTTTGAAGAGAATAGGTTGCAACCTGAGACTTTGAACAAACTGCAAGTGATTGCAGAGGATTTTGAAAATGCATTAAAGGATGTCATGCCTTCAGCTATGAGGGAGGTCTTTCTAGAGTCACCTGACGTGAAATGGGACGATATAGGTGGCTTAGAGCCCATCAAGAGGGAGCTTCAAGAAGCTGTAGAGTGGCCTTTAAAGTATCCAGAGCTCTATAAAAAGATGGGCTATAGCATGCCTAAGGGGGTTCTGCTCTACGGGCCCTCTGGTACTGGTAAAACCCTCTTGGGAAAAGCCGTAGCTACTGAGAGCGAAGCGAACTTTATCAGTATAAGAGGGCCAGAACTACTCTCCAAGTGGGTAGGAGAATCTGAACGAGGTGTAAGAGAGGTCTTCAGAAGAGCAAGGCAGGCAGCTCCATGTATCATATTCTTCGATGAGATAGACTCCATTGCACCGATAAGGGGTATGGGTGGGGACAGTATGGTCACAGAAAGAGTTGTAAGCCAGCTACTGACAGAACTGGATGGAATTCGGGCCCTCACAGATGTTGTAGTCTTAGCTGCTACGAATAGGATAGATATGGTCGACCCGGCGTTGTTAAGGGGTGGGAGGTTCGACAAGCTCATTCAAGTACCTGTTCCTGACAGAGTTGCAAGGAAGGCCATCTTGGAGATACATGCAAAGGAAAAACCCCTTCGTGATGTGGATCTCAATCTGGTCGTTGATGCGACTGATGGATTTACTGGGGCGGACCTAGCTGCTGTAGTCAACACAGCCGTTTCTCTAGCGATTCAGGAATACATAGGCAGATATTCAAAGCCAGAGGATGCAAATAAGCATGTAGATGAAGCTATAGTGACTTCAAAATATATCGAGGAAGCCATAAAGAAGGTAAGGAACTCAAAAGAAGGGAAGGTAAGGGAGAGAGTTACCGTGCCATACTACAGGTAGCATCTCCAACAACCGATTTCAACTTAAAGTGCCACAGATATGGGAAAAGGCTCAGCCGAAATCATAGGAAGAGGCACATGGATAGACAAGGTAGCAAAGAAGATAATCGACAGAGAGAATAGGCTCAGAAGGTCCAAAGATCTTCTTCGTGTAGAGAG
>JACGUG010000043.1 GCA_024256285.1 archaeon | reverse complement strand
CAATATCAGGTCAAAACCAAGGGAAGGGTCTATGTGATATGATGCCGGACAGAGAGGCCATCAAGTCCCCTTTCTTCTGGATAGGCATCCTTATCGGTCTGGAAGCATTCATTGCCATCATAAGCAAGTAATGGTGATGATTATAACCGTGAAGTTGTAAATGCTTGTTACTCGTCACTTTTGACTTGAATTAATTCTGATCCAATATAAGATTAACTTTTCGATTCGTTATCTGTTCTATCTTGTTTTCTAGCAGAAACTTCTTGTCCAAAAATCTTTTTTCTAGAACTTTATTCTTTTTGTTTGATTTTTGTATTTCACCTTCCAATTCTTTAATTCTACGTTTTATTTCTTCAAGCTTATTCTCCAAAATTTCTTTCTCTTCAAATTTTATCTTATTAATTGCCTTACTAAGAAACACTACTATAGTGACTAGATCATTATGTTTTTTAATCAATTCTTTTAAAGTGTCGGTTTCGAGTATCTCCTTAATCGAAGCCAGTGTTTTCTCTCTTTTCTTATCTTTTAGTTCGATCTCTCTTGATAGAATATATTTTTTAACGTTGTTTAAAATGGATTTCAGCGTCTCGAACCCACCATCTGCAATTAAAGCTTCTACCGGGGAATTGATATAGACATCCAATTCTTTTTCACTTACAAGTTTTTCTTTTTCTGTACCCATCAAATTTTTAAATTTCTTTAACGATTTTCCTAAGGGAGAAACGGTCTGGAGTATCTCGCTCCTTGCTCCTTTGATTTCTTTTCGAATATCTTCTTTCTCTTGTACAAGCTTGCTAAAATAAGCCCACTTTTCACTTTCAACCAGTTTCTCCAGACTCTTTCTGACTTCGCTCTTCTCTTTACCCAATCTTTCCAAATTAAATCTTTGACCTTTCAAGTCTATCTTATTTCTCTCTAAAGAAGAAATTTCTTCTTTCAAGTCTTTTATGTCTTCTTTGGTTTCATCAATATCTTTGATCAGTTCTCTCTTTTCTTTTATCGGATCTACAAGTTCAGTAAATAACTTGTTCAATATCTTTAAATCTTTTAATAGTAGAGAAGCTTCTGAACCAAATAGTATCTTTGTACGCGGATAATTTTTTACAGACTTTATATTAACGTCTTCCAACATCTTCATGAATGAATCATGGAACTCTAAGATGGTCTTACAATTTATTTGAGCGGGAATATTGATGCCATCAATAAAGCTTCGCATCTTCTTTACCAGACTGATTCGATTTCCAAGAACAATTCTTAGTAATCTCGGGTCTACTTTTTCTTCTTCTATTTCAGCCTCTTCCAAAGATTCTATGTCATCCCGAAATTGGTCGATTAACATTTGGATTTTATCGAGTACTTTTTTGCTGTTTGCATCCAGTTCTTCGAAATGAATCTTTGTTTCATCATCAAACCATGCATCAAGTTTGTTCAATGGGACATCCAATGGTTTGGTCATCTCTTTCTTTCCTTTCTTAAAGATGAAATCAAATAAGCCCAAATCTCTTTATCTCCAAAGAGATTTTTGCACTGCTTTCGATAAAAATACTTCTGTTGTTCAATTGAACAAGATAGAGGGCAGGCTCTCTTCGCTCATACTCATTATCTTGGTCTTGGCGAACGCGTTAAGCATGTTCGGCTTTCCATAATTCCAAAAATATAGGGGAAACATCAGGGGAGTAAAAACCGAGAATAATTCTCAAAAAATAAGAGTAGGGCTATTTCAAAGCCCTTTCTAGAACTTCCTTCCAGACCTTTAGAGAGTACTCGAAATCTACGATTGGGATCGCTTCGAAGCTGAGCATCAGACTGCTTGGCATCTTTGCCAAGATATCGTTGAGTTCTTCATGTGATTCTACATCAAAGATACCAACTCCCTCGCTCTTCCCAGCGAAGGTGTATGAAGCGAGGACCTTGCCCTTTTCTTTAAGACTCCTCTCGTATTCGATCGAAGCTGGTATTACATCTAGTGCTGCCTTCATCATTTCTGGAAATCTGGTCCGAATACAGTAAAAGAATGGGTAGAGTTCGCCAAAGGAGTCAGAGTTTTGATTGAGAGAAGCGGAACTCCAAAAGAATACAACAATCGAAAAAGGGACATGGTTACTTTGCTGATATTTGGTAAACTTGTAACATTCAAATTACCATTTAGGTGATCCGTATTGAGAGATCCATTAACTGATAAACAAAAGAAGGAGTTCCTTTCAAGGTTTAAACGCCATTTCTACGAAAAATATGAAAAAGCTCTAAAGTGTGGCGCTCTCGATGATTTTGAAGATGGTGATCAAACCATAGCTCGTTGTGTTTTGATAATTACAGCTGAAGATTTTAAGCCCTATCCGATTTCGGTAAAGAGACCTTGAAGAATTTACGTCTTTTCATTTAAGGCTCCTGTGGAAATGGATTTTGTTACGTCTATGGTTCATATATTAACAGCTCCGATAAGGCTGGCATTGGGCACTTACCAGCTTTGCAATTGAGATTTGGGGAAATGCTGAGAACAATTAGCGCCATGATATCTATTCCTTTAGCATCTCAGTAAGAATGCGTAGTAACTTTTGTTAAAAAACAGTTAGCAAATCCGCTCGAAAGCTTATATAATATGACAAATGATAATATGACAAATGACTGAGAGTGGTTGAAGACATTATTGTTATAGCTCACGCACTTTGGTGATCATAGTGATTGATGCTGAAAATCTGACGAAGAAATTTGGCAATCTTACTGCGGTGGAAGACCTAACTTTGCATGTTGATGAAGGCGAGGTTTTCGGTTTTCTTGGACCGAACGGCGCAGGAAAAACCACTACAGTGCGGATGCTTTGCTGCCTGATATCAAAAACCAGCGGCAAGGCCAAGATAGGTGATTATGAAATCGGAAACAGTGCAGATCAGCAGAAGATCAGAAGAATTATCGGGTTGCTACCTGAGAACGTCGGTCTCTATGACGACTTGAGCGCTTACAAGAACCTCGATTTTTACGGGCGACTGTACAAGTGTACCAAAGAGCAGAGGAGAGAAAGGATCGAGTATTTCCTCAAGATGCTGGGGCTTTGGGATAAGAGGAACCTTTCAGCAGGGACCTTTTCCAAAGGCATGAAACAAAAACTTGCTATAGCCCGTGCCCTAATCCATGACCCTCAGGTGCTGTTCTTGGATGAGCCGACAGCAAGCTTAGACCCGGAGGCTTCAAAAACGGTGAGAGATTTCATCCTTGAGCTTAAGAAAGAGAAGAGAACTATTTTTCTCAACACTCACCTTCTAGACGAAGCGGAAAAAATCTGCGATAGAGTAGGGATATTGAAAACCAAACTATTAGCTGTGGGCACTCCAGAAAAGCTGAGGCAATCGTTGTGGGGAAGGAAAACTGTAGTTCAGCTTGAACATGTTAACGATGCGATTGTAGCGGCAGTAAAAAGAGTCGGCCCCAGGAATATAGAGATAGTTGACAACAAACTCGTCATCGATGTGAGTAATCCTGAGAAGGAGAATCCTGACATCGTGGACGCGATTAATGCAGCGGGTGGCCGCGTCCAGTTAGTCACCGAGGTCAGCCCAACTTTGGAGGACGTATACCTGAAATTGGTTAGGGGCTGAGAAGAAGGATGGACTTAGGAAATTCATGGACGGTTGCAACGAAAGACTTTAGCATATTCAAGAAGAAAAAGTATATTCTCTATTCGTTGATCGTTCTTCCGCTTGCAATGGCGATCGGTCTGCCTGGAGTTATCTGGCTTCTAATGTGGGAAACTTCGATTCCTCCATTCAGAAGGTCATCAAAGTTCTTCGATCCTGTGGTGCACTTCATCAGTGATCGACGCCTATCAAGAACCTCTGACGCTGGTATGAACTCCTTCTCAAGTAAACCACTTTCTCGAAGCTTCTCTTGGGCTGTGAAGATCAAGGCACTAGCACGATCCCTTATTCCACCAATGATTTCAACAAGCTCATCTGGTAGAGCAGTAGCGAGATCCAATACAGACTCTATGCCCGCATCGACGAGCTTCTTTTCGGTCTCAACTCCTACTCTAGGAAGATCTTGCAGACTCAGATCGAGAACCGATTCGCTCAATCTTATCTTATACCTCCAATAATAATGATGAACATTTTGTGTATTTATTGACCAACGTACGGTAAGGGGGGGAGGGGTAGTCCAATCGTCAATAATTGTGAAAAAATGAAATAGATGAATGATATAATATAAAAGAAGTATCTTGCATTGTTGAGGATATGGACGATGATGAGGGCTTCAAACAAAGATATATAGGGAATATCCATCGGATGAACCCAATCGAAGAGGCGGAGTTCTTCGAAAGATGGAGACAGCAATGTGGAATCACTTATATCGAGATAGCTCGCAAAATAGGGAAGAGTGTAGATTACATCTATAAACGGATAAGATTGTTGGAGCTTCCAGAATCAGCCAAAGATGAAATAAAGAGAAAATACAAACGATTGAGAAATCGCCAATACATGTGACATCATGAATTCATCTACTTGAGCATCAGAATGATGATCAAATCAGTCTACTAGGTATTCCTTCTGGCGAGTAAGATATGAGTGGTTTAATCCCAGCTATGTTTAATCTCTTAATTACATGTGGATAAAGGAAGATATACTCTTCCTCCACTCTATCCGCTAAATTCACGTCTATCTCCTTAATTCTGTTAATCAATCTGGCAAAGTTCTCTTTTGGACTAAAGGACAGCATAACGGCTGGGTGGCATCGCACATTAGCATCGACCAGATTTTTTAATGCATCCAGCTGCAAGTCAAATCCTTCTGGAAACGCTCCTGTAAGCATGGAGAACTCTCCACGATTGGTCCCTTTTATCGAAACTCTCACATGGAGACATCTAAACCTAGAAAGTTGCTTTGCAT
Source organism: archaeon (assembly GCA_024256285.1). Taxonomy (GTDB): domain Archaea; phylum Thermoproteota; class Nitrososphaeria; order Nitrososphaerales; family JACAEJ01; genus HK02M2. Next base: position 16,587 of record JACGUG010000043.1, on the reverse strand, counting down.
AATTAAAATCATGTCCAATAAGTATGCCGTTGGTTTCCAAAATAAACGAATTATCTGTCTTGTCTACTAGTTCAAGCAACCTGAGAAGATGGTCTCTGCCTATTGTAGGCTCATTGCCACTGATCCTCAGTTGATTATAGCCAAACCTCTTGACACAAGTATCGAGCTTTCTAAATATATACTCTGGAGTGTAAAAGTCCCCAAACTTTTCTGGATGATCCCTTGGTTTATTACTCCAACAGAAGATGCATCTTAAGTTGCAACCACAACAGTCAGATGTTGCTATACCTCCATACCATCTTCCAGGTCTAACGGTTCGGTAATATTTTCTAAGAACCCCTTTGACTACGATCTTTTCAGTCTCTTCAGCCAGTTTTATTGGATCAAAGAGTAGCATTATCATTGATCACTATTTTTACAATCATTTCTCTTTCACGAATTAATTCCTTCTTTTAGGGAAAAAGATTCCAACTTGTTTTTTATAAGCTATATATTGGTCTCCGAAGCGTTTAACGAGGTCTTTTTCTTCAAAATAGATGACGATACCAAAGGCAGGTATAGCTAGAAGGGAGAACAAGATTAGGAAAAGCGATCCTATGAGCAGAGTGAGACCGAACAGCATTATTGATTCTCCAATTGTTTGTGGGTGTCGAATGCATTGGTATATGCCTTTGGTTACTAAGACAGTGTTTTTATACGGTCTGATGGTTTCTTTACCAAGATCTATCTCCCCTTTCACCGCTATACTGCCCCCAATAACAAACAGTACTATCCCTGTGATGAGAGAAATCTTGTAGTCCAAGGTGAAAGGTATCGTAATGGGTGTCGGGATGAAAAAATATGCAATATAACAAGCTATCATCAAAATGAAGAATACAAATGATATTCTGCGGTAAGTCACACATCGCTCAAAGTAATCTCCACCGAATTTCTCTCCTAGAGTGACTGGCATGACACTTAGGGTGTAAAGAACTAAACAGATGATGACGAAAGCAAGTAGTATCCAAAAGATCCACCACTCAATCATAAGCAAGCACACACAAGGCCATTCCTATAATCGAACATACATTTTTAAATGAAACCTGCCCAATCTTTACTCCATTACAGTATGAATCTATGCTATTATATAAAAAGGCATATTCTTTCTTACCTTACAATAAGTATCTACGAACCCATTCGCTAGTCTTGCCCAAAATACGACTGTTTGTAGTAACCCTATTAATCAAGCGTGGATCTGAGCGTAAGCTTGAAGTGAAATTTGGTTATAATTAGTTTAGGTTCCAAAACACAAAGTAAATGTTGATACTATTTGCCTTAGGAATTTATATACATAAAAAATATTATGGCCATGGGTTTAAGGGGGTCAGCTTCATTCAACTGATAGCCATATCCACACCCGGTACCACACTCGTGGATATGGTTACCCACTCCTTCCCAGTTCTTAAGACGTTGACCTATTTGCACTTGGATTTATGCATCAAATGTATTAAATCTTATTTAGCACTTTTCTAGTCCACTTCTCTGTTCTTCGTATACTAGCTTATTTTGTGATTGACTATCACAACTTTTCGAGTATCTATGAATCGGTGAATCTTCAAGACAGATACGTTGCATTTTATGAGGCCATAGGAAGGGTCAAAGTTAAGTCATTAGAGGATTTAAAGAAGATAGCAGATGCATTTAAAGAACTATTCATCTTTAAGAAAAGTAAGAAAGAACATCTCTTTTTCCATCATAATGTTTGTTATTACTATAAGGAGTAAATTCAAGGTTGCGATTGTAGTACCAATGTTCAAATAAAAGACTAACGAATCATGGCTACATAACTGCCTAAAGGAACGCCAAGGCTTCTTGCAACAGGCTTGCATTTAGCCTTAAGGATATGGAAGATCTTTCCACTTTGAGGGAGCTCAGAAAGTGTCTCATAGTAGCCCATGCCCTTAGCTACTATCAGATCACAGACTTCAAACTCCTTTTTGAATTCGTTAGACGCTACGGATAGATCTAAGCCGACCGTATCAGCTCCTATGGTCGTGATCTTACCGAACCGATTTAATATCCCAGCTTTTCTCAAATCCTCAATTGTCATATCATTCTGAACAGGGCTACCTTTAGTAACATAGACCAGATCGCATTCCTCTTTAATTTTGTTAACAAGGGGAAGATCGAAGAAGCACTCTCCAGCATTGTCTGCCAGGTATACGACCCTACGAATTCTTCTCAACCTCTTCTCGACATCATCGATGTCATCGATAGCGAATTCCGGTGTGTTCTTGACATCTTCTGACAACTCATTCAGATCTCTAAAGAAGTCTATTCCGTTGCCCAGAGCAGATAACATAACACATGATCTAAAATCGTCACTGTATCGCTCTCTTAATTCCTTTAGTAATGTTCTAGAAACCTCGATTTCTTTATCCTTTCTCTCTCTGTAAGGATCCGGATTCTTAGTAATTTCTCTTATTAGCTTATGAAATCTGTTTGAAATTTCGGTGGGTACAACATTTGTAGAAAAGTGTTCGTTGAGAATATCAAGAGCTTGCTTCTGTGCCTGTAGCCTAGTTTTTTGATGCTTTGTTGCTAAGTTGACAGCCTGATGGATCAGATTTTTCAAGCATGGGAAGCATTCGCTTTGAGCCTTCATATAATTGATTAGTGCTTTTTAGTTATAAGAGCATTATGTGCAAAGATATATTACATCTAGGAGCATTATCGCATAGTCTAAATTTCAGCATATCTTCTTCAACAAGCACTGATCTAATGATACAGCCAGAATTGTTGTTTTATGGGTTCTAAAAAAGAGTTCACCACTTTTGAGCTAATATTTCATGGGAAAGAGCCAGAGTTAAATGATTTCTCAAATGAGTTTAGTAATCTGCAATGGGTCTCCAAAAACATACGCCGTCTAGGACCGGATGAAGCAGTATACGCTGGTGGTGCCCCAGCTGAACTAATTATCTTGGTGGTTTCTCTCACCGCTAACATATTCACCATAGCAAACATTCTGGCAAAACGGCTTGCTCGGAAACAAGATAGTATAATTCATATCGGAAACAAAGAGATTCAATTAAAAGGGGTATGGAAACCTAAAGAAATTGCTAACATTCTAAATGTCATTTCTAGGAAAACTAGCAGAGAAGAAGCACTGAAACAAATATCAGAAATCAAGTCTAACATTTATATCTTCAATCACGGATTAACATCTGTAATTATGCAGGAGGTGATAATAGGAAATGAAGTTCATAGCATTTTGGGAGTTCAAGCCAGAGGATTTCGACAAGGTAATCGAAAAATACAAGCAAGCAATGGCAGAGAGAGAAAAAGGGTCTGAGAAGTTTCCAAAGTTTCTGTTTCCACCACATTCAATGGGTGGAGAATGGAAAGGCTTTGCAATATATGAGAACGCTACTCCAGAGCAGCTGACAAACGTGGCTCTTTTCTTCGCACCCGAAGAGAAGGTCAAATTCGTGCCTATATTTGATTCAGCTAAAGCCGTAGAACTCTATATGAAAATGAAGAAATAGCCTTAGCTTATCCATTTTATCCCTCTTCTTCTAGATATGGTTCCATGAACACTCAGCTACTAGCCAACCGAAAGTAGGCAAAATGAGACTATAAAGGAACTCATGAACATTAGCAAGGAAATGGACGTCCTCTCCCATAAGATCAGTAGCAGAGCCGCTCAGTTAAATGCTGATGTAATCACGACTAGAACCGACCCTGTGATAACCGGTCTTTGGCACATTCTTTGTAAATATCACAGAAAAGCCATGGTATTGTGCGCCGGCATGGGAATTGAGAAATCAGAGATATGTACAAAGCTTGAGAGGCCTCAGGCATGTATTAATGCGCTACATCTTTCAGAAGAAGAAACTTGCTGTGTTGTCTTTAGACGCAACCTACAAGCCAGAACGAAAGAAAAACGTAAGGTCAAGTACTTTATGTCATCACCAGTAGTGACTATAGATCCAAATTCAAGGATAATCACTGCCTTGATAATTATGAAGCAACATGGAATAGGAAGCCTCGTCGTGATTGATGGAGGGAAGATAAAGGGAATATTGACGAAAAGGGACCTAGTGTCCAAGGTCTTTGTAAGTGCTTCTGGCCCAGATGAATTTTTTGTAAGAGATGTAATGACCCCTGCTCCTTTGATAACCGTAGAACCAGAAACAGATATCCAAAAGGCGGCAGAAATTATGACTAAGAATAACGTGAGGCATCTCCCTGTGATAGAGAAAGAAAATCTCGTAGGAATGTTGACAGTTTCTGACTTTTATGTAGAAGAGACTACTGCACCAGAGACTTTCCCTATATAGCCCAAAATACGGTTTTAGAAATTATCGCTAAAGGCGAAAACGCCAATCCTTATATTACGAATGGGGACAAAAGAAGGAAGATGACAGATTTCGATAAAGTAGTTGTTTTTAGACATGTAAAAAATATGGTGTAGGGGCTACCAACCCGCCCCAATAGGTCTGGGAGACTCTTAACCTGTCGATTTCAAAGGATTAATAGTCTTTATGCCAAAATCAATCATTATTAAATCATCAGATTTAATTACTTAAAACCCAATAGAGACATGATGAGATGACTCATATCTGCTTTGTAATCGATGCCCATCAACCCTTTAGGCTTAACAGAAACTTTCCTTATGAGAGAGTCAAAAGGATTGCTGAAGGAGCATCGGTAATGGACAGGTACTTTGATGGCAAGCTAAATCACGAAGTCTTCACCAAATTCTCAAAGAAATGCTACAATCCCACCTTCAATATCTTGCTCGAGATGATAGATTCTACTTATGAATCTGAAAAGCCCTTCAAGGCATCTCTTTGTTTAAGCGGACTCTTTATCGAACAGGCAATTAAATATGAACCCGATTTGATCGAACTGTTGAAAAAGCTGGTCGCTACCAAGCATGTAGAGATTCTTGGGGGGGATTACTACCATTCATTGGTCAGCGTCTGCCCAGGTGGTATGAGCGAGTTTATCGAACATGTAAAATGCCACCATGATCTTATGAAGAAATTATTTAGAGTTGAGCCAAATATATTTGAGAATACCGAACTCATCTATAATAACTCAGTGGCAAAGGTGATGGAGAAATTTGGTTATGAGGGCATCCTGACTGAAGGGGTAGATGATATTCTTGAGAGGAAGTTGCCCACATACATATATTCCTCACCGGGAGACAAAGGGCTTAAACTGCTTTTTAGACATTACAGACTGACCGATGATCTTAGGCTGAGGTTTTCAAAAAGGACATGGAGCGAGTTTCCTTTGACGGCTGAGAAGTATTGTGATTGGCTTTCGGCTACGCCTGGGGATGTGATATTGATCGCTTTAGAGATCGAAACCTTCGGCGGATATAATTCTGAGGAAACAGGTATATTCGATTTTCTAAAAGAGTTGCCTATTGAGGTTGCCAAGAGGGAGAATCTGAGATGGAGTACGCCCACAGAGGTGATCAAGAACATTCAACCATCTGGGACTATAATAATCCCTGATGTCAGAACCATATCATGTGCAGATGAAAAGAAGGATATGAGCCCATGGCTGGAAAATTCTATGCAGAGGATAAGCTTCGATAGAATCTTTAACTTGAGACCTTATATAAAGGAGATCAATGATGCAGGTATCACAATGGTATGGCGACTCCTACAACAGAGCGATCACCTTTCCTATATGTCCACAAGAATAGATCGGGAAGGAGAACAATCTCATCACAGCTATTTTAGCTCTCCTGCTGAAGCCTTTGCTGTATTTGATGCGATTCATACAGATTTTGAAGGAAAGGTAGCCATAATAGTTCAGAGGATAAAGAAATCAAAGTTACAACGATCAACTCCAACGACGGGGCCTTTGCCTCCATCGCCACGGTATACTAAACAATAGGGATGGCAAATATGAAAAGATTGATTTACATTCTACTTGACGGCGTAGGTGATAGACCCGACCCTAAGCTAAATTGGATCACGCCTCTTGAATCGGCCTATACACCATGGTTAGATTCTCTCGCAAGAAGAGGCATCAGCAGTCTTGTATACCCTGTAGGTAAGGACATACCACCTGAATCCGATATAGCTGTCTTTCATATGCTAGGTTATGAATTTAGAGAAGGTTACGCTGGAAGAGGCGTTATAGAAGCTGTCGGTGCAGGAGTTAGTTTTAAAGACGGAGACCTTGCTATAAGGGCGAATTTTGCCACAATAGGTAAAGATAGGGTCATAATGGACAGGAGGGTTGGAAGAGACCTATCTAGTAAGGAGGCCAAGACACTTGCAGAATCAATCAATAAAGATGTAAAGCTATCTTACCCAAAGACCTCCTTTGAATTTGTATCTACTGTAGCCCATAGAGCAGTTTTGGTGATCAAGGCAGAAGGTATTACTCTGTCATCGTATATCTCTAACTCAGATCCAGCATACTCAAGGTTACAAGGAGTTGGGGTTGCAAAAGTAGGGAAGGGGGTTTTAAAGTTAGAGAAGGTTCAAGCCTTGGATGAAAAAAGCGAGACAAAGCTTTCTGCCGATTTGGTTAACGAGTTCACAGAGAAGGCGATAGAAATTTTGAGGGAGCACCCTGTGAATGTACATAGGGAGAAAGAAGGTGGGATGCCTGCCAACGCTATATTACTCAGAGATGCTGGCAACTCATTGCCAAGGCTTGAGAAGCTTGACGAGAAGTATGGCTTAAGGTTTGTATGCCTCTTGGATATGCCAGTAGAGAGGGGGATAGCTAGGCTAACAGGTATGGTTGAGGCTGAAGCTGGGGGGATAGAAGATTATGAGGTTAAAGCAGAAAAGACGGCTGAACTGTCAGAGAGTTACGATTGTGTGTACGTGCATATAAAGGGACCCGACGAGCCCGGGCATGATGGGAATGCGATACGGAAGAAGAAGGTGATAGAAGGCATAGATTCTAGGTTCTTCAGCAATCTGTTAAAGCGCATTGATCTGGATGAGGTGATTATCGCTGTATCTGCAGACCATTCGACCCCTTGCCAGATTAGGAGCCATAGCGCAGATCCGGTACCATTATTGATCTCTGGAGGAAGTGTAACAAAAGATGGTACATGCAGGTTTACAGAGAAAGATGCCTCAAGAGGTAGTCTGAAGATTCTAAAGGGTGCGCAAGTTCTACCTTTGATAATTTCCTTAGCAAGAAACGATCATTAAGGTCGGCTCTCTGCTTGGTCGAAGATCTTTAAGGAGTAAGTCTTAAGGTTGGCCTGAAACGATCAACCTTATTCTGTTTCCCTACATCTGTGTCTGCCTGTTTTCTCGTAATATCTGAAGTGTTCAAGCCACTTTGGGCGTTTAGGTGATTCCTGTATGAACTTTAGGAATTTTGTTAGCTTCTCTATAGTTTCATGATGTATGGTATGCTCTATCTCGCAAGCGTCCTCATTAGCGATGATTTTTTCCACGCCCAAGATCTCAAAGAATCGTCTTATCGTTTCGTGACGCTGTTCCAGTGATTTAGCTAACACTTCACCCTTTTTGGTTAGGGTGATGCCACGATATCGCTCATAATTAACGAGATTATGTTTTTCCAATTTTTGAAGCATTTCAGTGACGCTTGGAGGTTTAACGTTTAGCGCTGTTGCAATATCCACTACATTTGCGTAACCCTTTTCCTTGGTAAGGTCATAGATTCTCTCAAGATAGGTCTCTTCAGTTTTACTTAGCTCTTCCATCATTAACATATTTAGATCGATCCTTTATTAAATACACCTATATCTTTTCCAAGTAATTCTTTCCCTTTTCGGTAATAATGTATGAGTTGCCAGCGGATGGTTTTCTCATGCATTCTTTGCTTATTGGACATCCTATGCAGCCCTTTGACATTTCCTCGGTGCTATCGATCCTTTGCAGGTAGCCTTTTGATGTAAGTAGAGAAAGAACACTCTCCAAGGTAGATTCTTGGATTCCCACACCGTCTGCGATATCTCTCTTGCTTAAAAGGCCTCCATCACGAATTGCCCTCAAAATCTCCTTTATCATGTCGATCACTCTCTCCACTCTTTTTTAGTTAAGGCCAGATACGCTCCAGGCAATGCTAATGGGAATAGCCATATTCCCGGCCTGAGATCGTCCAGCCATGTCCAATCCAGCCAGTCCTCGAACTGAAACATATATCCTAAGCCGTTTGCTAGCATTATCGCCGTAAACACCCCGAAGAATACCGCTGCGAGAAGGCTGCCGACAAGGAGGAAGGACAATCCTTCTCGGTCGCCCCGTGCCTGTTGTCTTACCCCTATGAGGTAGACTGCTCCGATTATTATCAGCATGATTCCGCCGAAGACATCTGGTGGAACAAGGTTTATCCCAGCTAGTTCTATAGGTGGGATTAGGGAGGCGCCTATTCCTACAAAGTCTCCCCATCCTATCAGTATCTCTAGGAGGCCGAAGACGGTGTATGTTGTTCCTATGAAAAAGGAGTAGGCTCCTATTGCCGTTCCAACATTTTTGTTGAACCTCATTTTTTCACCTCTAAGCGTATCCTAACATAACCCCTATTCCTGTGATGGCCAGTCCGATTACGTAGGCCAAGACGAGTGACAAGACTACTTGGAAGATAGTCCACTTCCAAGAACCTGATTCCTTCCTCATTGTGCCAACTGTTGCGAGGCAAGGTACATACAATAGGGTGAAAGCCATCAGAGTAAAGCCGATGAGGGGCGAGTAGTCCGCAACTAGTGCTCCTGCTATCGCTTCTCCTCCTTCAACTGCGTAAATTATTCCAAGTGCCTCTACAACGATCTCCTTAGCCATGAACCCGAAGATCAGGGACGAGACGATTCTCCAGTCGAATCCAAAGGGTCTGAAAATCGGTTCTAAAGCGTGGCCTATCTGTCCTGTGTAAGAGAGTTCAACAGATTCTTGAGCAACACCCCATGGGAAACTCGATAAGAACCATAGTATGATCGCGCCCACCAAGAGGTATGTGCCCGCCTTCTTAAGGAATTGAACACCTCTTTCCCACATGTGGATTACAGACCCGTGGAATGTAGGCGCTTTGTACAGGGGTAGTTCCATGATGAAAGGAGTGGGTTCTCCTCTCAGTACAGTCTTTCTCAATAGTAGTGCCAACAGCATGGCTAAGACGATGCCCAAAAAATACATGGACCATATCGCTGTAGACGCCATTGAACCGAAAAAGGCTCCTGCTATGAGGATGTAGACAGGAAGCCGTGCAGAGCAAGATACAAATGGGTTGACCAATAGGGTTATGAGTCTGTCCTTTTCAGATTCGATACTCCTTGTAGCCATCATGGCGGGTACGTTGCATCCAAAACCGAGGAGCATTGGTATGAAGGATCTTCCATGTAGTCCCAACTTGAACATGACCCTGTCCATGATGAAGGCTACTCTAGCGAGATAGCCGCTGTCTTCTAAGATAGCTATGGTAAGGAACAAGAAGAATATGAGAGGTATGAAAGTCAATATGAAACCTAATCCGCCAAAGATGCCATCGCTTAAAAAGGAGGCAAGGACCTCATTAGGGATGCCCCTTGATGCTTCGGCAAGCAACCCAAAGAAGAGGCCTATTATCTCCATGAAGGGCGCAGAAACATCGAAAGCAAACCGGAACATGGCCCAAGCTAAGGCTAGGAACACAGGTATGCCTAGATATTTGTGAAGGAAAACCTTGTCAAGCATATCAGATAGGGCCCACTTCTTTGCCCCTCTTACCAATGTGGTCTCTAATATGGTGTGTATAAGATCGTACCTCTTATCTGCAAGCACGATTTCCGGGTCGTCTCCAAGGACTTCTCTTACCTTCAAGATATCACCTCCATAAGTTCATGGTGGTATCTGCTACTCCTGATCTTTTCTAGAATGTCTTCGTCCTTCTCCAAGAGCTTGATGGCCATCCACCTCAATGGATACTTTTTAGCCAAAGTCTCATCTTTTTTTATGATCTTCACGATGGAGTGTATCAAATCTTCGATCTTCTCCCCATAGGTTATCTTGGTCTTTATCGAACTTTTTCTTTCTGCAGCTTTGATTATCTCATCCTTGAGTTCTTCCATCCCCTCCTTGGTGGTCGCCACTGTTGGAACTATCGGCACACCAAGTTGTTCTGAGAGCGCCTTCATATCGATCTTGTAGCCCTTATCTTTGGCGATATCGAACATGTTTAACGCGATAACTAAGTTTGCTTCCAGCTCAAGTAGCAAGAGTGTAAGATAGAGGTTTCTCTCGATGTTTGATGCGTCGACTATGTCGACCATAACTTCTGGTTTCTCTTCGATGATGTAGTTTCTTGCTATGAGCTCGTCTACGGCGCGAGAGGTGAGACTATAGGTTCCAGGCAGGTCAACTATCTTCAACTCGATCCCTTTGTGGATGCATTTGCCTTCTTTCTTTTCAACGGTCTTGCCTGGCCAGTTTCCCACATGCTGCCTTGCGCCAGGTACTAGGTTGTTGAATATGACCGACTTACCCACATTTGGGTTCCCTATCAATGCCACTGTATAAGCCATTAACTATCGACTCCTGTACCATGATCTTCATGGCAACTCCCCTGCCCAAGGCGATCCTCGTGTCCTTAATTTCGACTACCAAAGGTCCTCCATGTCCAGGATTAGGGGAAGCATGAGAGTGCACAACCTTCACCTCAACACCAGGAATAAAACCCATATCGCTTAATCTCCTAACCACCCCTCTTCCACCAAGAATTTCAGTAATCTTCCCCTTAGCTCCTACAGGAAGCATAACCAGAGGCATATATCGACTATAACTTCTGGCTTCTCCTCTATGATGTAGTTTCTTGCTATGAGCTCGTCTACGGCACAGGAAGCGAAACATTCCCATCACTCTCCCTCCAAAGAAACGTATACGTTCTCCGCCTCCTTCTTTCTCAAGGTTAAATTGTAGTCTCGAATTTCTAACTCCACAGGATCCCCCAAGGGCGCTCGGCGGATTACTTTTATCTCGGCTCCTCTGACGATTCCTATATCCATGATCCGGCGTCTAGTCGTGCCGCTTCCTTTGATCCTAACGACGACGCCCTTTTGACCGGGCTCCACATCACTTAAACGCATCTCCGACTCGATACACCTCATTATATGTTAGGTCTACCTAAATTTATTATAACAATCTAAAGGCACATTTATAAACTTTTTCTTTTTTCGATTTCATAGTTACTAGCTAAATTCGTCTGAAGAAGAACGGTTAAAATATTAAATATTTAAAGGCTCAGTTGTTTATATCGTATAAAATAAGATAAACAAAGATATATCATGAGATACTTTTGTTATACCCAGTATGGAAAAGGACCTTTTAAAGATGGCTGATGATATAATGATGGCAGCTCAACTTGCATCTGCATTAGAAGTGAGTGGCACACCAAAACCTGGGAACGTACATAGAGATTCAGACTTCATCGACACACGCTTTGAGCATTATCTGGCCGGCTCTATAGCCCTTGGACCTTCTGTAAGAGAAGTTGCATTAAGGGGAATGAAGGCAAGCCTTGATCAGATCAGGATCGATGAAATAGAGATCGGCAGATACATCAAGAAAGCTATTCATGAAGTTAGATCATGGCACAAAGGAGGTAACACGCATCTTGGCATAAGCCTGCTCTTCATACCCTTGGCAGCATCGGCTGGATTTACTACCACAGAATTTGAGGGGATGGAACCGAGCAAATTACGTCAAATTCTATCAAAAATCATGAAATCGACAACTCCTCAAGACGCTATGGATGTCTGTGATGTAGTTCTTACCTCTAGCATCGATGCTCTAGGTCGGTTGGAGGCAGAAGATGTACCAGACATTATAGAAACCGATGTAAAAAACAAGATAATGGAGAAAGATATCAACTTATATGAACTGATGAAGATTTCATCCAGATGGGATAATATAGCCAAAGAGCTAACTACAGGGATGAGAATCTCTTTTAATGTAGGCTATAAAACTCTAATAGACATTTATAAGAAGACTGGTGACATAAACATAGCAACGGTACATACATTCCTTACGATATTGGCAAAATATCCTGATACACTCGTAGCTAGAAAGGTTGGGGTGAAGCATATAAAGGAGATAAGTAAGGCAGTCGAGATAGGATTGGTCGAAGCTAAGAAGATTTCCAGACAAGCCAAGAATGTCTTGAAGTTGGGAGGGCTAACTTCTGAGGCTGGGTGGAGAGCACTGATTCGATTCGATAAAAATCTGAGAGAACCACAGAACCGGCTAAACCCCGGGACAACGGCCGATATCACAGCCTCATCTTTAATGATCGCGATTTTGTGCGGGATGAGGCCTTAGAAGGGTCAAGAACACTGGGAGGGCCGTAGTCGCCGATTTATCATTTTGTTCGGAGAGCGTATCTATCTCACGAATAATCAAGGGAATATCTCAACTCCTCTCATGGAAGGGTTTAAACTTCAGATGATTCACCGGAGCATTCTGAGGTATAGTGTATTAAACGTACCATACGCCCAGCGTATATCCATCGTTTTCTTCGATCATGATAGTTCTCTTCCTTGAGTGATACTCCTTTACCCTTCCTCTTCTATACTCTGAAAGACTCAATTACATATCGTTCCTGACATATCAAGCTATGTTAAAAATTTTCGTAATTATAGAGATCACAAAGATTTGACGAAATGACCTTATTCACATAAGTACATCGATATAGCATCGCGTATCTCTGGTGCTCTCTTGTCTAATATGTGTAGTATTCCACGTGTATAGTTATCATCAGAAATCTCGGGTTCCAATNNNNCCATCAAACCCAACATATATGCGAACACGAACGTTAACATTGTATCATGTTTTGATTTCTTGTCCATTAGCCCTTTGTTCACATACCTGTTTTGAATTACTTCAATTTGGGTGAGATTTTCCCTTTGCAATAGAGCGTTTATATTCTGTTCAACTGTATCTTCAGTTTCAGGTTTCAGGGACATAAGAAGTTATATTGTGAGCTGCGCTAAAAACTTGTTGTAGTGTGGTTCTGTTGAATCTTTCGGTGTTCGTTTTAGGCGTTGCAATTTCGGTGGTAAAAAAAATAAGGTGGGGGTTTATTTAGCCTTCGTGGCTTTCTTGATTGAGTCTATGGTTTGGTCTACGGTAAGAACTGGCTTGATATCAAAATTGACATAAGGTATCCATTTTAGCAGAGCGGTGTAAAGGTCTGCTTCGCTCAACTCGCTAAAACCGTACCCACCGCTTCCATCACTACACAGCCCCCAATCCTTGAGTACACCAGCCTTCAAATCAGCTTTGACCATTTCAAGCATTGATAGCCAGTTCTTCACTCTCTCCTTCGGATCAGCGGGTATCATTAATGGATTTAATTCCCATTTTATATAGAATTTTGGCATTTTGCATAACAATTTAGTATATTGATTTATTTAAATCTTTAAGAGGGGAAATTAAAATTATTCTCAAGACCGTTGATAAAATTCTGAAAGAGGCTTAGCCATGTCCCTCAACTTAACAGAACCTTTATCAGAGGATACTAAGTGATTGTTCTCTTTGTACCCTAGTTTAGTAAGCTCTTCAGACCTTCTCCACTATTACTTCCCAACATTAAGAGTAGCAACGAACTTATAGCCTTGCCTGAGGTATTCTTCAACATCTTTTTCATCTACTACTTCCTGTGTTTGTGCGCTCTTATCGTAATCCTTGAGTTCTCGTTCTATCTTCTTTTCTCTTCTTTTACGCCTCTTTTATCGTTGATAAAGTTTAAACTACCATCAGAGTGAGGGTGGTACGTACATCTTTTATCTTTCTTATCTTCATGACTATCTCCTTCAGCCCATCTACGCTCTTCGCCTTGATCTTGGCTATGATGTCATAGGCGCCATAGATTTCGTAGGCTTCTTCAACCTCCATGTCCCTTAGCTTCTCCATGATGGCCCTATCAGAGCCCGTCTCTACACTCATCAACACGAATGCTATAGGCATAGGTATTAGGATGAGAAACATCTATTTATGTATAAAAAATTGATTATAAACAATCTATTTATCGACATTTCACGCACGAACACATTATAACGCTGTTATTTATCGATGTTTGAAGCTGATATAAGATTAAATTAATTGAGTTAATACGTTTCTTGAAGTAACTAACTACGGGATCATTCATCTTGGAGACCTGAACACCTATCGTTCAACAGATCCTTGAATTGAAGTGACCTTTTCAGGTGATTGTAATTGTTCGTTCTGCCTTCTCTGGATGTCTTGCCCGCTTGATCATAGACATACCTATTCCATGAGTCCATATCTTCCTTTCAGGTTGAATATGAATGAAGTATCCATCTACCTCCTGAGGTATCCTCCACTTGTAGACCTTGTTTGCTGTCGGGTCTGTTATGGGAAGGATTTCTGCTCTTCCTTGAAACTGTATCACGCGGGGAGGTATGAAGCGGAAGATGTATGGGACTTGGATGACCACCGCTACTTGAGGATTGATAGATATGTTCTGCACCTTCTTTGTCTGCCTGCCCGTTAAGATGTAGATGTCAAGCCCTCGTGCATAGTAGATCATGCCCACAGTGTGAGGTTTGCCTTCTGAGGAGATTGTGGAGAGCACACAGAAGCTGTTCTTCTTGATTAGCTTCTTAATCTCTTTGAGTAGCACCAATCCCACCTACGCCATTAGAATATGATATTAAAAATAAAGTCAATTCCATCATTCTCCCTTTTCTTCAAGGGTCTTGAAGCCTTTATCACGCTCCACCACTATACGCCTGAAGTGCTCACACGCCTCTTCCCAAGGACTACTTATCTCTTTGTTATGGTAGTCACACCAATTCATATACAAGGTAGTGCTTGCGGTCTTCAGGTAGATATTCATTCATCTTTTGATTGGATAGGAAGCCTTTTGGCTTCGTGGTCAATCAATTCAAATCTAGATAAAACTCATTCGTGATCTTACTGCATCTTGGGGTTATCTATTTACTCTTTTCTGACACGTTCGAATCGTTGGCTTTAACTATGATGGTGACAGTTGGTGCCAGTAAGAAAACCATGTGGGACAAATCTCATCTGATATATACATGCAAAAGATCATATTCCCCATCTACCGAATCTTCATCAAGCCTGTATATCTGTACCTTTGATTCGGGTTTCCATAGAATGAAAATACTGCGGCTAAGAACACTGCTACCAATACCAGAGTTACTGCCAGTTTTATCGCTTTTCTCATTTTCTTCCTCCTTTTATTGCTATAGTTATTATTTAAGAACATATACGGGGGCAATAGATTTAGAGAGAATAGGTTATCAAATAAGCATTAAAGCCCTACTTGGGTACTTATCCATAATAAATTGAACTGTCGATCGATCCATAGAGGTAGGGGGAAATATCCTATAGATAAGAGGGCAAGTCTCAGCCAGAAGTAGCAAGCATTGTCGGCGTAGATCAAGGAACCATATCCAGATGGGAAGATAGAGATCATACTACTCTTCTTTCTTCCACAATCAATTCATCAAGTACTTGCTGATAGTTTTACCTTTATATGCATAGCTTGTAGGATCATCAGAACCACAATATGCTTTAACTTCAATTATCTTACCTATCATATCGCCTTTACTAGTTCTTCTTACTAAGAGCTTTGGCAACTGTTATCGTTTCTACCATATCTTCTTGATTCTTCTAATTTTTTTCTTAAGGTTATCATCTCTTTAACAAACCTTTCCTTATCCTTATTCTTTATAATATTTAACCACTTTTCAATTTTATTTTGAAATAAACTTTCTACTTTATCGACATTAGGTAGACTCATCTGAAGGACGGAATAGAATTCTGGATCCGTATTAACAACATTTTCTACAAGATTAAAAAGAGTTTTAAAACTTGTACCAGAAATTTTTTCTAATTCTCTAAAATTCAATTCAAGCCATGTATCTCCAACAGCCAAACCAACAAAATGAGATAATCCTAGAATAACTGCCATTAGTTCATCATGCTTTCTAGGAGACATTACACTAACTTTAAAGCCTCTTTCTTCTAGCCATGTCTTTAATTCTCTAGCGTATTTTTCCTCTTTTTTGTTAGTAGGAGTAAGAACAAAATTTTGATCCGTATCCTTTGCTCCTGGTCCAAAAACTGGATGAGTTCCCAAGATTGTTCCCTTCTTTATGTATTTGTGCATTATGTCCACTGGAATTTCTTTTACAGATGTTACGTCCCAAACAATTTGATTCTCTTTAATGTAAGGGGCTACTTCTTTAACAACATCCTCAAAGCTTTGTAATAAAACAGAAATCATAATAATATCAGCTTTCTTTACAGTATCGATATTATTTTCAGCAACCTCTACTGGAATTTCTTTTGATAAATCAACTAATTTTTGTCTAGTTCTTCCTGAAACTATTACCTCATATCCTTGTTTCAAGAAAAAATTACAAAACCATTTCCCCATGTTTCCTGCCCCACCTATGATTGCTATTTTCATTTTAAGACACCAAACATATATCTTCATTAAATTACTCTTTGCTGAAATTTTCTTTTGCCTTAGGATAAGAACCTATTATTTTTACGAATAAAGAATTACGCTTTAAAATTTCCAATGCTTTGCTAACTATTTTGTCTTTATAATGACCTTCAAAATCTAAAT
>JACGUG010000042.1 GCA_024256285.1 archaeon | reverse complement strand
TTTATATTATGACCGAGAATAATATGAGGAGAGAAATTTAAATTCATAAGATAACATTTAGGGTAAATATATCATACCAATAAATCAAAAAATTGAAAAGATAATGTATAGATGCGGTATTATTAACTTACCGATGAGATAATCTTCGGAAAGATAAATAAAGAACCTCCTTATTTTCGAATACCGTTAAAAAATGAAAAAAGGATTCTCCAAAGTTTTAGCACTTGTAATCGCAATTTTAACTCTAAGTACTTTCGTTGGTCTTACTGTTCATGCCCTACCCACATGGCCTAGTTCTTGGATCCCGATCGATTCTGACCCTAATGAAAATGGTTCAGCAGATGACTGGCGTGACGTTGAGTATGCTTACTACCAGTATGATGCGGATTACCTTTACCTAAAGCTGAAGTGCTACGACACACCGGGTAGCGAGTGGCCCGACGATGGTCGATACAAATGGTTCATCGACCTTGATGGCAATATGTATATCCAAGGTAATACCATATACAACGCCGAGTATCTCCTGTTCGTTGAGGACACCAACGCCGACGGGTCCGGTGAGATGTACCTTCTTCAATCTCCTTTCCCTAGCAACTGGAGTACCTTTGCAAATAAAGCAACCTACCAAATCACCAACCCTGAAATCGGAGGCTTCCAAATCATCGATAATCAGATAGAAATGTACATAAGTTGGATTTCGATCGGAGATCCAGATTCCTACTGGTTGATCTGGGCCACAAACCAAGCAAATCCCAACCTGGATCAGATGCCTACAACAGACCATCCTGACGAAGAGGCGATAGCAGTACACGATGTAGTTGCAAAAAGTCAGACCGTTGTAGATGAAAAGAACGAACCCATCCCGACGCCGGTATCTGTAAAACCGGGCGACCAAGTCAGAATAGAGGTAGTGGTAGAGAATCAAGGAACTCAAAAGGAGAGCTTTGACGTTACGTGCTATTTTGACACCAGCGTCATAGGAACTCAGAGGGTAAACAACCTGCCTGCAGGCCACTCTAGAACACTTTACTTTGTCTGGGATACTACTGGGGTGCCCCCAGACACCTACGATATCGAAGCCTGGGCCGACTCCGGTGTAGAGATTACAGAGATCAATGAAGAGAACAATTGGTGCACCGAATCCACAGCAGTAACGATTGAATTTCACGATGTGGCAGCGATCTCCCAAGTTCCAACTCCTACAAGCGTGGAAAAAGGCGGAACGGTCAATATAGACGTAACTGTTAAGAACCTAGGCGACTTCACAGAAACGTTCGATGTCACCTGCTATTACGACAGCACACCAATTGGCACACAAACTGTCACAGTTAATCCAGGTGCCACCGATACATTATCCTTCACTTGGGACACGTCTAGTGTGGACCCCGGAATCTACACGATAAAGGCGGTGGCCGATCCAAACGATGATATCGACGAAAGCGATGAGACTAACAACGAATGCACCAGTCTTGCAACTGTAACTGTGTATGCGGGTGAGGTCGGTAAATTGTCTGTCGACAAAGCCAAAACCTCTGTCATCAGCGGCCCCGACCCGCCCGTGGTAGGCTCAGAAACCGTTTATGAGCTAACCATAACAGTTTCAAACACAGGAGGCAGCAATGTTGAAAATGTCGACGTAGAAGACACGATTTCGTCGGACGTCACCTTCATATCAGCGGATCCGCCTCCAGTGACCTCTCCACCACCAAAAATTGTGTGGAACGTCGGCACTTTGACTCCTGGAGCCAGTGCAACTCTGACCTTTAGAGTCAGCCTGACCCCAGGAAGTCCGATCGAATATTACCTCAACCACGCAAGTGACCTCATTGCTTCCGGTGATGAAGTAGACGATGCTTACGGCAAAACAGACGTGACCGTAACAGCCATTACAGGCCCTATCCTTATAATAAGCAAGGCGGACTCTCCAGACCCGGTACAGCCCGGGGGAACCCTTACCTACACCTTAACCTATGAGAATATTGGCGACACGGTTGCCTACAACGTCATAATCACGGAGACCTACGATCCTTTGGTAACCTTCGTATCAGCGAACCCGCCCCCAACCTCAGGAAATAACGTCTGGGAAATAACAGAATTGAAGGTAGACGGCCCCCACACCATCCAGATAATCGTCGAAGTCTCTCAAGAAGCTCCAGATGGTACAGTAATCCCTAATTATGGAACCATAACTTATAGTGACCTATTGCCTCCTGAAGAACCAGATTTGTGGGAGGAAACGACTGTCCAACAGCAACAGCAATTTGTAAGATCTTTTGTTGGGGGAGCCCTCGTACCCATCAGCTTAGGGCCCCTTGCCTACCAGGTCCCTGTCCTGGCCCTCACGATGATAGCGGTTCTAGCCACTGCCTTCTTCGCCAAGCGCAGACTTAAACTCTGAGCAAACCTCGCAGAACGATCTTTATCATCGATAACGGTATTCAAGGCGACAGTATTGAAAGAATCGTCATCGTAATCCCATTCACGAATCCTTACTATACACCTTAAGCGGATGGCGGACTGCCTGAGTGAGCTGCTAAATCCTTTTGGGGTCGTTAGTTATATTCAATCGACCCCACTTTTTATAGATTTGATTATCTTTTAGCCCCTTTCTCACTTAAGACCTTACGTATAATGCTAGACAGATCTTCAACAAGCCTAACATTCAGATAATTTGATGATTGACCATCTGCGTCTAAAATTTTAGCTTTATTGTCTGGACGGTTATCAGGTATGATCTCAATCGCCACCACCCTTCTACCATCTTCTGTGGTTAAGTCGAGTCTTATATTCACGATCCCAAGCTCAGTTTCAATATGCCAACCTTTGCCATAGGATAGTTTAGTTATACTCAAATCATTTCACCTGTAGACATTTATGCTATCCTCCGAGCAGTTGCCATAGATATCGTAGGCAATGACCGTTATTGTATGAATCCCTCTTTGGTACCTTATGGCATACCACCTGTACTCATAAGGATAACTGTAATCAACGTTTTTGAGATAGCCATCGATGTAGAACTCTACTCTATCTATTCCTGATTCATCTGATGCTGAAACCTTTATCTTTACAGACCATCCGACTCTTGAGCCATCTGAGGGGTAGTCAATCTTGACGTAAGGCGGGGTGGTATCTCCTTCTTCGATTTCATTTGATACCTCTACTATCACAGGAGAAGATTCTCCACAGTTGTCGGATGGATCGTAGGCCTTGGCTGATAATGTGCAATAACCGTTGGGGTCGTCGGTGGTATCCCAGTAGAATTTATAGGGCTCATCAAAGGCGGTAGAGTAAAGGGCTCCGTCTTTATAGAGCTCGACCTTTGAGACGCCAGTATCATCATTTGCATCGACGTTGACAGTGAGGTCCCCAGAAACGACCATTCCATCGCTGGGATGGGTTATGTTAACCACTGGAGGACTTGTATCGGGCTCGGGCATTGATGGCGGGCTCTCCTCAATTGGTGACGGACTACTCTTAGCAGCCTCCGCCAAGGCCCTTGAAGCATCTATCCTACCCCAACCATAATATATGTCGTAGCCAGTATCGCCAAGGTCCTTTGCCGTAGATTCTAATATCTGCTCCACCTGAGTAGGAATCAGAGAGGGGTTGGCTGAGAAGATCAAGGCTATCAACCCTGCTGTAAGAGGCGCTGAGAAGGAAGTGCCCGATACGCTGCTGTAGCTCCCTCCATCCGTTGTTGTGTAGATGCCGGAGCCTGGAGCAGCCAGATCTACGTAAGGGCCGTAACTTGAGAAGGATGCCCTCGAATCGCTACTCGTCGTAGCGCTCACCGAAATTATGTATGGATTGTCTAGATCAGAATGGTATCTTTGATCATTTCCTCCAGCAGCGACCACCAATCCACCCTTATCCATGAAGTACTTGGCAGCATCAGAGAGCACGCTGCCACTGTAAATTCGAAAGCTTATAACAGCTACCTTGGCTCCCCTATCAGCAGCATACATCAGACCTTTGATCAAACGCGAATAAGTCGTATACCCCCCACTATCAGTGACCCTGACAGGTAGGATGGAGCACTCCCAACCTATGGATGAAACTCCTATTACATTATTAGTAAGAGCTGCAACTACGCCAGCAACCTTTGTTCCATGGCCGTAGACATCCCCCGTATCTTCATTGTTGTTATAGAAGTTGTAGCCTTGAATGAGCTTAGAAGCCAGATCGGGATGATCAGGATCTACTCCACTATCAAGGACTGCAACTGTTATACCCGCTCCCCGAGATATATCCCATGCCTCTGGTGCTAAGATCTTTTCCAGATGCCATTGTGACCCATAATATTGGTCATTAGGTATTATTGAAGGAGAGAGCTCATGGTTCTCCTCCACAAAGTCGATAAGAGGGTTCTGTAATAGCATGGATTTTATGCTTGGCAGAGCAGGTCTTGGAGCAGAGACAACAAGAACACCGAGGTTGGGGATTTCATCCCCGATCTCAAGCCCTAAGGACATCAAAAGCCTTTCTTTATGGTAATCATTCACCCCTGGCTTGAACTTCAACAATAGTTCACCAGTTTCACAATAGCCATCGTTACTCACTACTCCAAGGATAGGAGTTATGACAAATCCGATAACGATCAAAAGAGATATGTATCTGATTTGATGGTTCTTTTGTACCATATTCGTTTATTATAAATAACATAACAATATTAGAATTAGGAAATATTGTTATAGTATTGCATAATAGTCTAATAAAATAGACAGATATTTATAATTTATGTGTAAATTATAAATAATCATAAGTAAGCATAATTTACATAGATCATACGTGATAGGTAAGTTATAATAAGTTATATATAGCGGAAAAAATGACTTTAAATTTCGGCCAAGTATAGTATGTAAGCAAAGAACTGATGATAGATACGAATGGAAATATCCAAATAAGGTTAGTGGAATATCGAATGACCTTCCTACCGAGAGATCAGAAACTTAAGAGACTTAGGACAAAACTCATAGCGATCTTGGCGGTATTGATCATCGTAGCTAGCGTTGGTATCGGTTTATTCTTGTCTCAGATGCAAGAACCTGAAGGACAATCAGCAGACATAACCTTTCATAATATTACGGTGGACACAGCTTACGATACGATAACAAACGGTTCATTCCCCAATTTAGTCGTATTAGATGTTAGAACTCAGTCCGAATATTATATGTCTCACTTGTACAACGCTATTCTAATACCTCACGATGAACTTGAAACAAGAATTGGTGAACTTGAAGGCCTCGAAAATAATGAAATAATAGTCTATTGCGGATCGGGATACAGAAGTGAAATAGCCAGCGAAGTCCTCGTCGAGTATAACTTCAAAAAGTTTACAACATAGTTGGTGGAATCCAAGCTTGGATAGATGCAGGCTATCCCTACTACACATGTGGATGTGGATAAGTATTATAACTTCTCTAGAATAATTAACTTTTATTTATGTTCGTTCAAAGACATTTCTTAATTTCACATAAAATAATTTAGTCAAATTTCTTTGCATTAACTTAACTATGCTTTTTCACTTAAGACCTTTCGTATGAGGCTAGACAGATCCTCGACGAGCTGAACACTCAGATAATTTGGTGGATTGTTATTAACGTTTATAATTTGAGCTTTATTGTGTGGACGGTTATCAGGTATGATCTCAATAGCCACCGCTCTTCTACCATCTTCTGTGGTTAAGTCAAGTCTTAAATTCACTATCCCAAGCTCAGTTTCAATATGCCAACCTTTGCCATAAGATAGTTTAGTTATGCTCAAATCATTTCACCACCACATTGGCTCAAAACAGTCAGAGCTCCTAGTGCGTTCTGAAGGAGTGATAACTCATGCATCGCTGTATCGTTCACTTTTAATTTCCTACTTTATTACTCTCAACTTGAAAAATAAGAACATTATGAAATAACATTATAGTCTGAAAATCTAGATGATATTTATATTTATAAAAAAGACTTGCCTTTCACAAAATCTCAGCTCTATCTGTTAACGTTTTTTCTGGTACTTTTCAAGTTCTTCTACTAGTAAAGGCAAAAACGCCCCCACATCTGATACTATCCCGGCTGCTTGGGCAGTTCCCCTATCAGTCAATTTTGTAACAACTGCAGGGTTTATATCGACACACACAACCTTTATGGTTGAAGGCAATAAGTTCCCAACAGCTATCGAGTGCAAAGTTGAAGCCATCATGAGAACCAATCTTACGCCTCTAAGAAGTTCTTTATACCTCTGTTGCGCTCTGACTGCGTCTGTTATGACATCGGGCAAAGGGCCATCATCACGAATGGAGCCGGCAAGGGTGAAGGGCACGTTATTCACGATACACTCATACATTATCCCACTCTTCAAGACTCCCTTCTTCACAGCCTCTGATAGAGACCCAGCCTTCGTGATCTCGTTTATGGCTGAAAGATGATTTCTGTAACCTTTGAGAGATACCGATCCATCTTCTATGCGCATCCCCAAGGAAGTCCCAAAGAAGGCATACTCTACATCGTGGACAGCAAGAGCATTGCCAGATAATAAAGCATCTACATAACCCAACCTTATCATCTTTGCAAAAGAAAGGGCAACGCCTGTGTGCACTATGGCAGGACCTGCTACAACAGCTATCTTTCCTCCCTCCATCTTTATCTTGTACATATCCTTCACTATCTGCTTGACTATGGAGACCGATGGCTTCTCTGAAGACGCTCTGCTACTCATGAATTCGAAAAGGACAGAACCCTCCCTTGGGCGTTCAGGAGGTTTGACCTTTATCCCATCCTCGCCTACCACTATAAGGTCGCCACGTTTCACTTCATTTATGAATTTGCATCTCGCTGAATTCGACTCTCTATCTACTACGATGACTTTGTCCATCATCTGCCCCTCCACTTCTATCCACATACCATCTATCATGATCAGAGTAGGGTGAGAGGTAGTCGAGTAGAAATCGTCTGGTAGAATTTTATCGGCAGGTGCAGGGACGAGCTTGGCTTGAATTACCTTCGGAGGGGAAGCGCCTAAACGGTACATCTCCTCCAATATTATTCGAAGATGGTCTTCATCCCTCCCCTTCACCATGAGCTTGGCATAGCTGTAGTCCCTCTTCCTTTTGCCTATCCTGAACTCTAGCACTTCGAAGTCTCCCTTCAAGTCCATTATCCTGTCAAAGATCTTCGTCAGGATCATAGAGTCTATAAGATGGCCCTCTACCTCTATCTCTTGTTCGAATACCTCCTTCTTACCTGTGGATCGAGGATGGAAAGAAATCACCTTTCACCCTTGATGTTGCCCAATTGTTGTACCCATATAATGAAACCGCTTCCATAAATGGTTATGGTCATCTTTAATTCAGAATTTTCGTCTTTATGGTGATTTGCCTTATCCTGTGCTCTCCCTTGCATGATTGTACTCTGCTATAAGATCGTCCATCATTCTTTCTACGTCACTCATATCCTTGATGACTCTGTCTCCCAAAAGATCATAGGGTTTGCTCTTCTTGCGAATAGTGACTCTTTTATAGGTGCTCGCCATCAACTGACCATGCCTTTCCCCAAATTTTAATACCCACTTCTCGTGTGTTTTCTTAGCATCTAGGCCATGATATGGATCAAGGTAAACAAAAACGCTCCCTTTAAAGATCTTCACTCTAACATCATGATCCTTGAACTTCTCTTTGCACAAGTCCTCGATCTCCTTTAACGTTATATCGTCCAACAATCCCTATCTCTCCCCACTTTCTTTTAATCCATTTTTATCTATCAAATGATGAACCATATATTTTGTTATTAGATCGATGATCGGGTGCATATTTATTAGGATAGGGAAGATTAGATAAATCAACCTTAGTAGTGGTGAACTTTGCCAAGTGTAAAAATCTGGGAAATTCGTAAGAGGGATGGGAGGATCGTAAAATTTGAGGTTGATAAGATAACCAATGCTATACACAAGGCTTTCATGGCGGTGAATCGTAAGGATGGTGAAGAAGCCAAAAAGCTCTCCAGTCAGGTCGTGGCAACCCTTGAAGACAGATTTGAAGGCAAGACTCCACATGTAGAGGATGTACAAGATGTAGTGGAAGAGACCCTGATAAAGAATGGCTATGCCGATGTAGCAAAGGCATACATTCTTTACAGAAAGAAGCGCACCGAGATTCGAGAAGCGAAGAGATTCTTTGGTGTGGCGGACGATCTAAAACTATCGGTCAATGCTATAAGTGTACTTGAGAGGAGATATCTCCAGAAGGATATGGAAGCCAAGATAATCGAGACGCCAAAACAGATGTTCGAAAGAGTGGTAGAGACTGTAGCCTCCACCGACCTATTATATGATAAAACAGCAGACATTGGAAGAACCAAGGAAAATTTTTATCAACTCATGACCAACCTCGAGTTCCTTCCTAACTCGCCGACTTTAATGAATGCTGGGACGAGAATAGGTCAGCTTTCAGCCTGCTTTGTATTGCCGGTTGAGGATTCGATGCAAAGTATATTCATGGCTTTAAAGGATATGGCATTGATTCATCAATCTGGTGGCGGGACTGGGTTCTCCTTCTCAAAGTTAAGACCGAGAGGGGACATAGTAGGCTCTACGAAAGGCATAGCGTCAGGTCCCGTATCATTCATGCGTGTATTCGATACTGCGACGGATGTGATCAAGCAAGGTGGTAGGAGGAGGGGGGCCAATATGGGGATCCTGAGGGTAGACCATCCTGATATAATGGAGTTCATAACCGCTAAGTCAAGGGAAGGATTTCTTACCAACTTTAACTTATCTGTAGCCATTACAGATGATTTTATGAAGGCTTTGGAGAAAGATGAAGAGTACGACTTGGTAAACCCTCGCAGTGGAAGGCCTGTAAAGAGGCTCAAGGCTAGCAGTATCTTCAGCTTGATGGTAACCATGGCTTGGAGTACAGGAGACCCTGGAGCCATATTCATAGATACTATAAACCGTTACAACTCTATCCCTCATGTGGGAGAGATAGAGAGCACGAACCCCTGTGGTGAACAACCTTTACTGCCCCACGAATCTTGCAACCTAGGTTCGATCAACCTCAAAAAGATGGTCAAGGACGAGATTCTACAGATAGAGAAGATGACAAAGGGAAATAGGAAGATAGGTCTCGGGGTCATGGGCTTTGCAGATATGCTCATCAAGCTGGGTATACCTTACGACTCGAAAGAAGCCTTGGCCATCGCTGAAAAGCTCATGAGCTTCATCTCTAAGGAAGCGATAGAGAAATCAAGAGAGTTGGCAGAAGAGCGAGGCTCGTTTCCAAACTTCGATGGAAGTCTTTGGGAAAGGAAAGGTTACAGAATGCTGAGAAATGCCTCTCTGACGACCATAGCTCCAACTGGGAGTATCTCTATAATAGCCGGTTGCTCCAGTGGCATAGAGCCTCTATTTGCAGTCTCCTTCGTCAGAAACGTCCTTGAGGGCACGAAGCTCTTGGAAGTGAACTCGACATTCGAAGAGATTGCGAGGAAAAGAGGCTTTTACAGTGAAGGCTTAATGATGAAGATCGCCAAGAAGGGTTCTATCCAAGATGAGGGAATTCCAGAAGATGTAAGAAGGGTATTTGTAACAGCTTTAGATATAGAGCCTGAATGGCATATAAGGATGCAAGCAGCCTTTCAGAAGTATACCGATAATGCTGTCTCAAAGACTATAAACTTGCCTCATGATGCCACTGTAGAGGATGTCAGGAATGCTTACCTACTGGCTTACAAGCTAGGTTGCAAGGGCATAACTGTATACAGGTATGGGAGCAAGAAAGAGCAGGTCTTATACTTGGGTTCTGTTCTGAGTAAAGATAAGGGCGAAACTTTAGAATACGTGAGCGCCGAGTCTGAATACTCTGGAGGTTGCCCTGCCTCTTACTGCCAAACTTAAAAGGCAAAACTTAAAGCCATAAACAATTCTTTGCTGAACGGTAGCCGCCGTAGCTCAGCGTGGTAGAGCAACTGGCTGTTAACCAGTTGGTCGTCCGTTCAAGTCGGACCGGCGGCGCTCTCCCAAATTTGACTTCTGTATTCTCTTTATTTATTTATTTATTTAAATCAGCATCTGGACCTCGATAAATGCTCCGACGGTCAAAAGTAATACTACAGCGATCAAGACCAACAGTGCGATCTTCAACTCTTTAAGGACTTCTTT
>JACGUG010000111.1 GCA_024256285.1 archaeon | reverse complement strand
TGAAAGGTTGCTATAGGAATTGCGTATATCCCTTCTCCATTACTTGGAGGACCATAACGTTCATCATCCCATATCCCGATCCCAGGATCGATTATCGTGACTCTATTCTCATCATACCCTATGGCAACAACTCCCTGAGTAGCTCCTGTTACCCCGAAAAGTCGAAGGATATCGTACTGTTCGGGTGGAAGGACTATTGGATCGAGGCTAAGCAACACAGGATCGCCAGAATCGATCTTGGAAGTGAGCATACTCCATGCATCACCCCAGTTGCTTAGAGTTTGACCTCTCACTCCTGGATATGGCGACCCTCCGAATAGAGAGTAAAAAGTCATTTCGAACCCCAAGGCATCGACAAGGACTTTGTAATCTTCTATCTGACTTTGAGGATCGAAAGCTGAAAGATGGAAAATCCAGTCAGGGTCTGACCTGATGTACATCATACCCCATCCAGCACCAGATAGATCTAGAACACGGTCAAGGTCGACATCTGCCCCATAATATTTTAGGATGCTTGTTAAGGAAGCAAGGCCACTTAATCCATCGAGCCTTTGCCAGACGTAAGGTACGCCTTCTATCATAGAACCATCTTCATCAGCTGAAACCTTTGGCGTAAGGGGGATCGAAGTCACAGATAGTAAGGACAGGACTAAGAAAAATACAACTGCCTTGGACCTGCCTTGTCTCAATTTCCTTCCATTTAGGAGCCGACAGGTCTCCATAATAAACATTTTTTAGGTCGAGCTAAACCTCTAAAACTTAAGAGCAAGCTGTAACTTATTAAAGATGAAGTTAGAATCGGTGAGAAGTTGGACAGGAAGTTAGCCTTTATATCAGCTCTTCTGATCATTTCTTTAGCTTCAAACATATTCTTGTCTGGGTACATTATAATCGAGCATGAAAGGGCGATTAGAACTAGCGCTCCAACTCAAAAAGTAGTCTCAGCACCTGAAACAACGATCAAGGCCCCAGCTGTAACCGATGATGGTGAAGGTGTAATAATTGAGATTAGCGTAGAGATTCGTGAAGGAGATGGTCAGATACTGGTCAACACAGAGCCTTTGATGGGAGTGACCTTTCAAGAGTCTGCCAGAACCGCAGTTCAAGTTACCATAACATTATTGAATGTAGACCTATCCGATGCTGATGTAATCTTTACTGTTATTGCAACAGATGCAACGGTTGTTGATGGACCAAGTGCAGGTGCTGCCATGACGACTGTAGTCTATTCTGCGATCGCTGAGATGGCAATAGATCAAAGTGTTATGATGACGGGGACTATCGAGGCAGATGGCTTGATCGGTAAGGTTGGTGGCATAATGGAAATTCGTGAGGGTCTTTTATGAGCCTGAAACCATCGATCTGGCAGAATATGCTTGGGAGAATTTTGGTATAGAACTCATTGAAGTGAAGGATATAGGTCAAGTCTTGGATTTAGCCTTAATTGAAATAAGTTATTAAGTTACTAAAAATAAAGAATCACTCAATTAGGCGAGCTCTATACAGAGTGAAAGAATATTTTGCTAGATCGGGCTTCCAACTTTTTTAAACTTTACAGCAGTTTCGTTACGCGTTCGACTATTTCTTCATACTTTTCATGTATCATCTTTCTGTCGAATTCCCAGAATTCCTGAAGCATATCGTCCAGTTCTTGCTTGTCGAAATATTCCATAGATGGATAAAAGAAGTGGCCATCTTCCTTTTCTATATGCATGGGATAAAACTCAGTCAGTTCTTTTAAGCTCGTCTTGATATCATTAAAAGCGTCCACTTTACCTTGGACATACCTCTCTTTGGAGTCTTCCAACCTACCTACGGTTTTCCTTGCATGGATATGCTCTTCTATCAATTCATCCATGATCTTTCTATGCTCTTTTGAGAGTTGTTTTTTGGCAAGATCCCTGAAGAGAATATCCTCCTCCTTACCATGATGGCATCTATCAGCATACGTCCTGAAAAAATCCACCACAACATCGATAAAACTAGGATCGACCTCTTTCTTTTCTCTCATCTTCCCTAGTTCTCTCTTAACTAGATCGATCATTCTCTCTATAAGTCTGTGCTCTCTCATCAAAGGACCGATAGGTATCAAGCTGATATCTCCTTAACATGAAGGATGTATAGTCTTAAAAAGTATAGCGCTGATGCCTTTTCCTCAATCTTTGTGAAGAGTGTGATGTTTAAGGTGGTTATGTGTTAAAGTTGCAATTATAGCTAATATAGCTAATATTAAGTTAAGGTAGTTAAGGTTATGCTTTTCATCTAAACTCTGTTGATCGAAACGTTAAAGGAAGAGAATGTGATTGGTTGGTTAGAAGAAAATATGTTTAGTCAGCTATTATTCCACCGATATCTTTATCCCTCTACCATCCATCTCTACATCGACCCAGTTCACACCCTCGAATGGCTCTTTCGATATGTGAACGTTCTTAACCCTTACCAAGAAGGTTAGATCCTCAGATCTATATCTTATCTGCTCTAAAAGTTCATCATCCAGACATGCCACATAAGCACCTTCGATTATATCCGTTGGATTGTAACCCCTCTCTTTTCTGAGGTTCTGCATCCTTCTGGCTAAGTCTCTTATCGTTCCCTCAGCGATCAGGTCCCTGTTCCTTTCTGTATCTAACGAGATGATAAAACCGTCCTTCTCAAGGACCATATGTTTCTCATCTGAAGTGTAGGTCATCTCCAATTCATCTTTCGTTATCTTGAGACCTTCGTCGTCTATCTTCATCATTATGAAACCCTTATCCTTCAACTGGTCGTAGATCTCGAAGGGATTGGTGGATCCAAGTAGACTCACAAGCTTGGGCATCTTCTCTTTGAGCTTCGGGCCGAGAGCAACGTAATTTGGCCTAACATTCAAGGTGATCTTTGCCTCCTTTAAACTTGAAGCCAAAAGAACCTCTTTGACGTTTATCTGATCTCTCAGATTCTCCTTATGCTTCTCAACCTTTGAAATCTTTTCCTTTTGTAGTAAAAATACAGTCCTTCTTAAAGGCCACCTCCTCTTCAATCTTGCCTTCATCCTTGCACTGTTGGCCAGAGATACAAGGTCTGTAATCAGTTCGAACTCTAACTCAAGTTCTTTGTCTATAAAATTCGGATTCGGTGTAGGCCAACTTTCAAGCAGTATAGTTGCCTTCTGCCTTCTATACTTGGCGTGAAGAGTTTGATATAAGAACTCGGTCAAGTAGGGGGAGATAGGGTGGAACAAGATATCTAAGGTGGTTAGGATATCGTCAAGGGTAGCGTAGATCGCGAGCCTTCTGTTCAGAGTCTCTTTACTATCGTCCCATATCTCACCCCTTGTCATGGGTATGTATCTCTGGCTCAAGATTTCTATTATGAAATTTTCTATCTCCTTTGCAGAT
>JACGUG010000110.1 GCA_024256285.1 archaeon | reverse complement strand
ATCAGTACGGGAAATGACGATGGCAGCTTAGGGTCTTTGCGTATCAATCATGTATGAACCAGATAATTTGGAGCATGCCTTGGATATAAAAAAATTATGGAGGGGGATTTCCATAAGAAAATAGTAAAATTGAGAACCTGATTCATCATGTTTACTTACTTATGGCCTAATTTCAGCCTAAAGCACAAAACAGTATCGGATGAGTTCGATATCAGCGAACGGGAGAGGAAATAGAAGTCCTTCGGAAAGAAGCAACGGAGCACTCCTGTTATTTTATGGAACGGTTTCGGAAGATGAAAGAATAGATGTCTTAGCAATAAGATATTTTGTTAATGATATTTGTGTAAAATTTTGATCTATAGATACTATGTAGGGTTCCTTGGTCAGCCTTTGGTGATATATTAAATTAAACATAAAAATTTAACCAAAGGAGACATAAAATGAAAAAGACCAAAGAAACCCTACAAGAGACTAATACCACAAAAGAACAATTATTACATCTGTCATTTGAGCTTGGTGACACTAGATGGAAGTTGGCATCTAGTAATGGGAAGAGAGTTAGGACAAAAGGGATTTCGGCCAGGAATTTAGAACAGTTACAAGAAGAGATCGAAAGAGCCAGGCAGCGATTTAAACTTAATGATGATGTAAAGATAGTGAGTTGCTACGAAGCTGGTCGTGATGGTTTTTGGTTACATCGCTATCTATTGAGCTGTGGCATTAAGAATATCGTTGTGGACTCATCAAGTATTGAGGTAGATCGAAGGAAGAGGAGAGCCAAGACAGACCGGATAGATGCTGAGAAACTTTTGCAAATGCTGATGAGGTACCATGGAGGGGAAAGGCTGTTGTGGAGAGTTGTTAATGTTCCGAGTGTTGAGGATGAAGATGGGAGGCAACTTCATCGAGAATTAGATGTTTTAAAGCGAGAGCGCATCAGACATCGCAACCGGATTAAGGGTATTTTGATGCAACAAGGGATTGCATTGAAGAATCCAAGTGGGAATAAATTTCTAGAAGAACTGGATTTGATTAAGACCTGGGATGGTGAAAAATTACCCTCGGATCTCAAAGCCAGGTTAGTAAGGGAGTATGATCGATTGCAGATGGTTGAAGATCAAATATATTCTTTGAAGAAGGAACGACAAAGACGGCTTGAGAATGCCGATAGTGCTTTCTTAAAGAAAGTTGTTCAATTGATGAATCTACGTGGGATTGCAGTGAACAGCTCATGGAAGTTTGTAAATGAGTTTTTTGGCTGGCGCCAGTTTAAAAACAGGAGAGAGTTAGGGGCTCTGGCAGGGCTTACACCGACCCCATATGATAGTGGCGGGAGTCAACACGAGCAAGGTATTAGTAAAGCCGGAAATAGTCGTATTCGGACACTTGCAGTTGAGATGTCATGGGTGTGGCTAAGGTTACAACCTCAAAGTAAACTCAGTCGATGGTATATGGAAAGATTTGGTAGTGGCGGGAAACGGATGCGACGTATTGGGATCGTGGCTATGGCTCGAAAGCTATTGATTGATCTATGGCAGTATCTTGAATATGGGGTGATCCCTGAAGGGGCAAGCTTGAGGACTGAAATGATAAGATTTTACTAGGAGATGAGGGACAACTGGGCGATGATTGATTTATTCCGGTTGGTGAAGGTGCCCGTACTTCTGCTGGGTGCTCCAGTTGAGCTACCGTTTTTATAGATGGGGCGCTTTTCAAAACCGGTTCTTGCAGACGCTTATAAAGCGCATACATTATTAGGTGACTGACCAAAGATGTCGGCACGGATAGAAGCTGGTAAAATCTTTTAGACTATATTTCTTCAAAGAACCGACCAACTTAAATGGATCAATCTGATCAAAGTATTCACTATAGGTGTGACTTTTAAAAGGAAAACTTATGAAATAATTTTATTTTATTTCAATTAAAAGGGCTTGACATCAGGAATCCACATAGAAGCAGATATCCATAACTTTAAAAATGCCTGTCTCAAGTCATCTGTCGTCAGCTATCAGTCATCTGTGCTCTGCATTCTATCCTCTGGTCTTTTTCCCTTTGACTCTCAAATAAAATAGTCCGATTATACCCATAT
>JACGUG010000041.1 GCA_024256285.1 archaeon | reverse complement strand
CTATTCGATACTGGGATGGCCACTTCATTCTTAATCCTTAGGGCAACCGAGCTTGGGTTGGTGGCTCACCCAATAGCTGGCTATAATGAGACCATGGTGAAAGAGATTCTAAGCATACCTGAGAAATATCAGGTCATAACCCTCGTTAACATAGGGAAACATTCAGAGACAGTCCACCCATTCCTCTCGGAAAAGCAAGCGAAGATAGAGAAAAAGCGCCCAGAACGACTGCCCTTGGATAAATTTGCTTTCATAAATCGATATACATTAGAAGATTGATGTTTGATGGTAATGAGGTTTTCAGAAGATATGACGAAGTAGTAGAAAACTATGAAGGAGTTTGGAAACATTTAAGTTCATAGATATGGTCTCATAAAGTATAAGTTGGACTACGAAATATTAACTGAAAATTTAGGAAATTCTGACAGATTCATCACATAGATCATCGACTTCTTGGGGAGAAGGAAATAAACTAAACCCTAGAAAATGGAAGATTCAACCATAATTCTTATCTATAAGAAAGTTATCTGAATTATATTGATATATTTATGATCAAGAGATCGAGAAGGGGAGTAAGCCCTGTTGTAGCATCAATAATATTAATTGCAGTAACTTTATCTGTAGGCCTCGCTCTCTGGGGCTTTGTAATTGGTGAGGCTGCTATGTCGGCGGGAGCAATGGGAGAATCTACAGCATCTAACGTTAATAACCTGAGGGAAAGATTTGTGATAACGAACGTTGCATTTGACTATCCTAATAGTGGCAATGTTACAGTCTGGTTCTATAATAATGGTGCAATAAACACTCAGTTTAAAGAAAATAACGGACAGATTTTCATAGGTGATACATCAAATCCTACTGACGAACCTACTGGTTGGACCCTTACTTCAGTAACAGTAGAAGTTAAGAAAAGCAAGTCTATTACTTTCGACTACACAACAAATTCAGGGTATACATATTATATAAAAGCTGTTGGCGAATTTGGCAATGTAGTATTGTATTATCAGGAGGCATGATGGCAATGAAGAGATATAAAGAATGTAATAGAAAGAAGAAGGCCGTTTCTGGTATAATTGCAGGTATCATATTATTTGCAATAATCTTCACAACTGGGGCAGCTTACTTTATGTTTGTTCAATATAGTTATCAACTTCAACACGTAGCTGCAGCGGAGAGGGCTGAGATGGAGATTGATCAAAGTTCTGAGCAATTTTTAGTGACTGGAAAGCTTACCGCGACGAATACAATCGGTGTAAGTGTGAACAACACTGGTTCAATTCCAATAACAGTTGCTAATATATTCGTTAGTGACGATGATGGGACATTATACGAGTTTATGGATGAAGAAGATACTAACTTACCTTTTGTTGTGAACAGTGGAAAGGAATCAGGTCTTGTAGATACAGGCGTGTACTATATTGCTGATACACAATTTGTAATCAAAGTGGTCACGGAGAGAGGCAATACTGAACTTGGATTGTATCCTCCTATACACGATGTCAACTGGTATAAATCAGTAATAGCTGAAATTGCAAAAGGGGTAGGCTCTCTTGTACTGGACATACCAAAATTTAGCTTTAGGTTCTATTATGCAGAGCCGGCAAATAAATGCCCCTTGGGTTCTTTGCAACAGAATGGGTATCTTTTGGGTGGATACCCTGCATTTTCTCTACCAGGAACCACAGCTGTAATATTTGCAGCAGACATAATGAACGCAGACCCTGATGGACGGGATATCTTACTAAAACAAAATTCATTGGTAAGCCTTGGAGGAAGTCCTGGATCATATATATATTATATCTGCAAGAGTGTGACTTTTTCTCCAAATCCTACTATTACGCCTCTTTCGAAAGATGACTCCATACTGATTCCTTGGGGAGAAATTGTTACTTTGTATTTTTCGCCTAATTCGCCTGGAGGGTCTGTACCGCCGACTGGTGGCCCCCCGGTAGATAAACCTTGGGGAGTAATTCTACTCCTTTATGGTGGTTATTCCGATACAAGACCATATGCCCAGACCATACCAGTTGTAGCGACGTATACTACAGCAGCAATAATAGAAAATATGAATGCAACAGGTGGTTATACTGGAGCACAAGTTGAAGTGACTGGCAAATCAGGTTGGAAAGCAGGCAGCGTTACCGTAGGCTGGATGAAAACTGACGGAACCGTTCTAACAGTCGGTTCTGGTACCGCAACTGGTTCAACCATGGAGGCAACTTTTATTATACCTGATATCGCTCCAGGATATTATGCGATCTACGTCTCAGATGGAATAAATACTGCCTTCGCAACCTTTTATCATGCAGGGGCCCCCCCTCCTTGATTGTAAATACTTATATCTTCGAATTTCGAATGAGGATTGAATTATGGTAAAATTATTTGACTCCAAGAAAAAGGGCAACCCTTCAGAACAGGCTTACCTCTTCGAGCCCATCACAGCAACACCCATCCCCTTAGACATACCCATTATGGAAAGATACCCCCTAAAGGAGCCCTTCGTCTACGCTGTAATAACTGAAG
This sequence comes from archaeon, assembly GCA_024256285.1. Lineage (GTDB taxonomy): Archaea > Thermoproteota > Nitrososphaeria > Nitrososphaerales > JACAEJ01 > HK02M2. The sequence continues at coordinate 6,894 of JACGUG010000041.1, read as the reverse complement.
ACCCGATACGAAGAACGTACTTGTACCTTGTAGACGAGTTGAAGCTTAATGAGAAAGAAAATGAGATCTACAACGATCTCATAAACCTACTTCAGATAGAACTCAAGATACCAAGGTCACAAGTGGACCCAAAGATGTACTTTGAAGAGCATGCAAAGAAGACTATAGAGAAGTACAAGCTGAGCTTGGGGAAGATGGCGAACATATCATGGTCGAAGATTCTTTACTATGCCGAGAGGGACATGGTAGGCTCTGGACCTATAGACCCTTTTATGCTAGACCCCAATATAGAGGATATATCTATAGACGGTGTAGGAAAGCCGGTATTCATATGGCATAGAGCTTATGAGAGTCTTGAAACGAATCTAGTATTTGAGACGGATGAGGACGTTAACGATACGATAGTAAGGCTAGTCCATCTTTCGGGCAAGCATATCTCTACAGCTTATCCCATAGTCGATGCAACTCTGCCAGGGAGGCACAGACTGGCGGCAACTTTTCGCCGTGAAGTATCACCTCAAGGAAGTACACTCTCTATAAGAAAGTTTCGTGAAGACCCCATAACGATTATCGATATGCTCAACTTCGGGACTCTTGACTATAAGATAGCTGCCTACTGTTGGTTACTTACGGAGAACCGTTCCTCTTCCATCGTTATTGGAGCCACAGCTGCAGGAAAGACTACCGCTCTCAATTCCTTGCTCTCTATGAGCCGCCCCAACATCAAGATAATAACCATTGAGGAAGTTCAAGAAATCAACATCCCACACCAGAACTGGATCCCATTAGTGTCAAGAGCGAGTTATGGACTCGGCTCCGACAAGATAGGGGAGGTATCCCTTTACGATCTTGTGAAGGCTTCTATGAGGATGAGACCGGATATACTTGTTGTTGGAGAGGTTCGTGGAGAAGAAGCCTTCGTCTTGTTCCAAGCTATAAGCACGGGTCACGGTGGGATGTGCACCCTCCATGCAGACGATGTGTATTCAGCCATGCAGAGGTTAACTTCAGAGCCCATGAATGTGGCTCCTTCATACTTACCCTTCCTACATTTAGCAGTTACAGTCCGTAGAGTTGCCATACCTCTGAAAGGATCCACAGAATCTCGCGCGATGAAGATCGCCCGTCGTGTCATTTCTGTGGACGAAGTTATCGAATATAACAAATATCAAAAAGTATTCGAGTGGGTACCTGCCCAAGACACATTCTCGGCTTACGATCTAAAGGATAGCTATAATTTAAGGAAGTTGGCAAGGGATAAGGGATTAACCATCGATGAGGTTTTGAAGGAGATCGATCGCAGAGTTGCGATATTAACCTGGCTGAGAGAGAAGGGTATAAGGAATTACAGAGAGATAGGATCGATCTTCGAACAATACAATAATAATCCGAGGGGGATTTATGAAAAAATCGAAAAACAAGTTCGATCTATCAAGAAGTGATTTAAAGCCAGAAGAATTCAGGATCACATTTACAGACCGGTTCATTGCCTTTACCTTCAAACTTCTTAAGGGACCTTCTACATGGCTCAATAAAAAGATGCCACAGCTTCGCGACGATATTATGAAGTCGAACCTTGCGATATCACCAGAGGCTCTTATCTCTTTGGTCTTTTTCTTCACCATTATAGGCTTCATCCCCACTATTTTGGGCATATTTACGGTGTTAATGTATAGGTGGATATTCGGTCTCTTCCTCCTGCCCATCGCTCCTCTCATTTTTGCCATAGGTATAGCCACACCCAAGCTGAGCCAATCTTCAAGGTCTGGTGCTCTGGATCATGAATTACCCTTCGTTATAGGATACATGACTACCCTAGCAGGAGGAGGAATCTCACCATTCGTAACTCTCAAGAGATTAAGTAATGTTGACCTTTATCCAGCTACTGCCAAGGAGGCAAAAAGAATATTGATGGATATAGATGTCTTTGGTATGGACCCTATATCTGCACTAGATAAGGCGGCGAAAAATATTCCGAATAAGGCTTTCTCAGACTTCCTTGGAGGCTATAATTCTGTCCTCAAGTCGGGAGGGGATGTTGTCAGTTATATGGAGACGAAGCTTAGAGATACATTTTCTTATCGAACGATAAAGATGAAAAACGCAGTGGAAACGATAGGCACCTTTGCAGAAGTATATATCGCCTTGGCAGTTATCCTTGGTATATCGTTCTTCGTACTTTTTGCCGTACAGTCTATATTAGGAGGAGGTCTTGGGGGCGGTGGAAGTAGCATGAGTCTGAATAACGTTGTATTGTTTTCAACCCTCTTCATCCCTCTTATATCGATAATGTTCATATATTTCGTTCATAGCGTCCAGTCCAGGGAGCCCTTCACCTATTACAAGCCATATCTAATCTTTTCAGCCAGTCTTTGGGTAATCGTTTTAATGGTCTTTCTACCCCAATTCATAACTTTTATCAACATTCCTTTCTATACATGGCTCAGCTTAGGACTCATAATATCCGTAGTACCTGCGGCCATAATCAGTTATCGTGATTCATCACATAAAAGAGCTGTAGAGAGTATGTTGTCCAGTTTCCTTGCCGATATAGCAGAAATCAGAAAGACAGGCTTAGCTCCAGAAAGGTGCATCGAACAACTGGCCGAAAGGAAGTATGGCAAACTCTCCATATATGTGAAAAATATGTCAACCCAGCTTTCGTGGGGGGTACCTTTGCGTAAAGTCATGATCAACTTTTCGAACTCTGTTAGAAGTTGGCTCGTCAGGGCTACAGCTTTCATATTATTAGAAGTCGTAGATGTTGGAGGAGGCACAGTAAAGATGTTTGGAAGCTTGGCCGACTTCAGTCAGAAGATAAATGAAACTGAGAAACAGAAGAAATCAGCCCTTAGACCCTTCATATTCATACCCTACTTCGGTGCCATAATGATCGTAGTAACGATGATAATGATGATCTACTTCGTCACATTACCTATGACAGCTCTGCCTGGAAGTGGCGTGAGTATGGTTGCAAATCTCCCACTGATAACGTCCACGCTGCTTAGTAGTGCAATCCTTCAGGCCTGGATAATGGGTTTTGTAGCTGGTAAGATGGGGGAGGGAAACATAGCGGCTGGGTTTAAGCATTCGGCTATTTTGGTTATCATCAGCCTTGTCGCAATTTATATAACCAACATATTCTTCCCGTTACCATCGTAAGTGATATTGTATTAGGAAGTATTTATGATCCTGTAAAAATTGGAGATAAAATGATGTGAAGACTGCTGATGGATAGTATTATTCTAATGGTTAGTTCATCGTCCAACCAGTCTACTTCTTTTTCTCTTCCTTCTCAAATCTGCAAATCTTATCGGGTTGCTCTACAGCTCTATCTATGGTGACTCCAGATATCACTCTGCAGTACTCTGCTATCTGTACCAAGTCCCTGACGATCGATCTGAGAGATAAAGCGGCTCTTAAATCATCTACATGAGTTAAGATGGTCTCTACCAAATCGTTCTCAATTTCAACGAAACTCCTGACTTCTTCGATGATTTCGTTGGCCTTTTTAAGGTCACTATCGAAGAAGGCCTCGAGAGATTTTTCAGATATTCCCTGTACAGAACTGTTCATCTTCTTGATACCCTCCATGATCTCATTGGATGGCTTGTACCCTGACTCGATTATCTTCAAGGTCTCCTTGGCTATGTCCTCTGCACAATCAGCCATCTCCTCCAAGTCTTTAGCCACCACTCTGTTACCTAGCACATGTAGAGGATTTTCAATGCCAACCTTCTCAGCTATCGCCTTATTTCGTGATGATAAGACGATCTGTCTAATTATCAACCAGTAAAACTGATCGACTTCGTCCTCCATCCGTGATACTTCTATCGCCAGCTCGCTCTTCTGTTTTATTAGTGCTTGAATGGCGATGGTCAGCATAGATGAAAATATGACGTAAATCCTTCTCAACATATCATATAACGAGTATTTTGTAGGGTCGATAAAGTTGTGTAAGGTCACATGATTCAGTGTCTGTTCCACTATCCCTAGGCCTGTCAAGTGTTTGACTGCGCTCCGAATTTCTTCAAGATGTTCAGGGTGTGGCTCTCCTTTCCATGATACCTGTATCGTATCCCTCCCCAAGATATAATTCGCCGTTATGATCCTTGTGAGGAGCCTTGGTTCTTTGCAAAGATCTGCGTCGATTATGCACATCATCAGCTCAGTCTTTTCACGCTCTGTGCCAGAAAGAATCCTGAGGGAGCCGTCTTCTTCCTTTTTAAAGGTAACTACATCGCCTCTCTTCAGTCCGACCTCTTTTGTCCAGTCTCTTGGCAATGAAACTACGAGAGTCGAGAGTCCGACCTGTTGAACCTTTCTCGTATCCGTTTTTTTGTTATCTACAGGACACATTACGTTATCTCTATACTTCGGCCATTGGTATATTTATGAATTTCTATCGAATGTATTTTATAAATAAATTCCTCTTTATTTTTAAGATACATATTTCTAGACGGTTGAGTTTTGTGATGATATAATATTATTATATACCGAGGCTATATATTACAGCATCCAACTTGGCGTGGTTTTATTTTTACTTTTTATTATAGAAAAAATAATAAGAAGAAGGAGTATATCCTCTTTTGGTTTTAGGATCCCTACAAATAGGATAGTTTTGATTATCTTCACCGCATTAGTCGCTTCATCCTTAATTGGTGGAACAGTTAGATACTTTATGTTAGGAAGTGGTTTTTTAATTTTTGGAATATCTTCAATCTCTAGGCTTATCTCTCGGCTTGTTCTAGGTCCACTTGTTGAGGAAATTTATTTTCGTGGTCTGATACAAACACATTTGGAGGCAGGGTTAGGAGTTGTATTATCATGGATGCTTACTGGTTTGCTTTTTGGGTTTGCCCATTATTGGACACATTTTCTCATCGTAGGGCGAACATTGACTATTCCTTCCTTAACCCAACTGATATTTACTACATTCTCCGGAATGTTGCTCGGAATTATCTTCGCCAAAACTAGAAGTTTGCTTCCACCATTCTTACTTCATACAATACACAACAATGTCTTAGCCTCCATGACTTGGTAATATCTATACCTCATGATTAACAGTACATGGAACGGATATTTGAGGAACAGCATATTAAATATAAACAAAAAGTTAGACGCTGGCTATAGTAACCACTTGCAGACTCCTCAAATCCTTTACCCTTTCTCCACTTATGGATGGTATACAATCCATCTTATCTGGATGTAAAAAGAAAGAAGGGAAAGTTTAGACGGCTATACTATCTTGCGTCTCCACGTTCACATCAGGGTCGTAGTCAAATCCATCTTTTACGATTTCATCCACCACGAAGGTGAATGTTGTTCCACTTGAAGGTCTCCGCAAGGCATTAGAATTCAATGTCACCATTCCATTAACATCCGTAACCCCTGAGTCATAGTCACTCGTTGCGCCTTCCCAGTGTCCGTAAACAGTCGCTCCCTCAACAGGGTTATCGTCCGAGTCGACGACGGTTACTGTGGCTGTAGCGTATACTCTCCAACCACGCCAACGTGAAACTAAAGCCATTTCGATGCTTTCAACGTGTATGGTAGGTGAAGCACTCGCCTCCCCAACCGTAACTGTGAGGGTGTCCGAAGCAGCATTCCCAGCAGCATCGCTCACGGTTAAGGTTACGGTGTAAGTCCCTACATTACTGTATTCATGGGAAACAGTTACTCCAGTTGCGATCGCCGAGAAGTCACCGAAGTCCCAGCTGTAATTCGTTACGCCTATGTTATCTGATGAAGCAGAACCGTAAAAGTATACCGTCTCACCAACCATAACCGTTTGGTCAGAACATACTGCATCGGCTATTGGAGCATCGTTATCGCTTACCGTTATGCTGTACTCAATTGTTGGGTCCCTACCTTCATTGCCAGCCGCGTCTCTTGCTGTTATATAGTAGGGTATCGTTCCAACCTTGTCTGAAGCGATAGGCACATCAACACTCCAAAGATTTCCAGCCCCCTCTATCATTGGAACCTGCGTTTCGCTTCCGTCGATGGGTGTGTAGTGTATCCTTGCATCGACGACATCCACGTTGTCAGTTATCAGTGCAGTTACAGTGACCGGTTCACCAGTTGTACCTGATACATGTCCCGTTGCATCAGTTATGACAGGTAATTCGTTGTCCGAGGGTGGCATCGGCACTGATGATTCAGAAGCAGCTTCGTCTGCATCAACCAGACCATGTCCATACCAATTATCCTTACCAGCTGTACCTAGATCATCAGCCGTTTGTGTGAGGACCGTCCTAACTTCAATGTTTGTCCAAGAACCATCGCCATCGGTATAGCCCATAGAAGCCCATGCCGTTTCATCGCTAACTAAAACTAAGGCTGCAGTCCCCGTCACGTGAGGACAAGCCATTGATGTACCACTCATCGTAGTGTAACTATCGCCCAGATATGTTGAGAGAATATTAACCCCTGGAGCTGCTAGCTCTAAAGCCGGACCTGTGCTTGAAAAGCTTGCCTTTACATCCTTGTTGTCGGTCGCTCCTACAGCGATGACAGAGTAGTATTTGGCAGGATATGTAACGGTATCGAATTCCATTCCCCAAAATTTTAAGTAGCTGTTCCCAGCAGCTGCGACTATAAGTATTCCTGCCATATATGCATCTTCACACGCATCATACAGAGGCTGATAATGGGAGCTAGTACCAAGGCTCATTGAAATAATTTGTATTCCATTGTCAATACACCATTGTATCCCTGCGATTACATCGCTTAAAGAGCCACTTCCTCTATAGTCCAACACCTTCACACCGTACAAATCAGCTTCAGGAGCTACACCTATAACACCAATTTCGTTATCTAGTGCTGCAACGATCCCTGCACAGTGAGTCCCGTGTCCATGATCGTCCATATAGTCAGTTGTGTAAGATACAA
>JACGUG010000040.1 GCA_024256285.1 archaeon | reverse complement strand
TTAATTAATCAAGGCTATTAATCAAGGCTATTAATCAAGGCTCCTGCTTTGCCTTTGCAAAGTTTTTCATCATGTTTTTTGTATCTTCCTCAGTCAATACCCCTGCTGTGATCAGATTTACCAAAGAATTGATCGAGGCTTCCCCCGTGACTCTCCCCATCTTCCCCCTTATCTGCCTCCACTTAAGCCTTGTATTGCCGCTCTTTGAGATATAGATTATGCCAAGAATACCAGTTGCGTTGATAAACGTAATCTCACGAATCTTCTTCAAAGTAACTTTATCGGCAGCTTCTACATATATCGATCCAAACTCCCCTTCCTTCTCAGGAAAGACTTCTGGATCTCTTAAGTAGCTTTCAGGGATAAATGACTGGCATGTGTTACTGATCAAGAACCTACGGAACTTCTCAAGAGTGGTATTCGCATCTATCTGAACCAAAAGCTTTCTCCCTTATGGTTTAGTTATAAGAATGTGGTATTTTTATTCGATATAAACCTTGCCTCCCATCGATACAGATAAGGACTGAAGATTAGGAGGAGATAAAGAAGGTTTAGATGATATTGGGAGATACTTACTTTATCATGGAAAAGAAGAGAGACAAAGTGAAGGTTCAGAAAGCTTTACAAAGAGCGGCCTCCAGAAGATAATTGCTTTTAAAACATTTCTAGAACACCATATATTATATAAGCCTCATACAATATACAGACATAGATCGATATGCAAATGATGGGGCAGAGTAAGGTAGTAGTCGCTACCATGATAGCGATCATAATGTCTTCTATCATTCTGCCCATATGCTATGGTCAACCTGTTGGTGAAGGGAATTATATGCCTTACCAGATAGGAGACTGGATGATCGTCGAAACCGATGTTATTACAGTAGCCGTCCCCTCTGACAAGACCGTTCCCATGTTCGTATGGTGGTACAATGACGATGATCGCATCGTATACGTGGTCAAATATGAAGGTCTGGCTGAAGCTTGGTTATCTACATCAGAACAATTTAGGCACGATCTTTTATTTGACGATACAAAGGATTTTAAGAGCGAGTTCATGGAGCATGCACATGCGTATGGCTGGGTAGGAAACAGCATAATCACTCCAAAGATCAACAGAGCTGCAGACGATCTCCATCCTTTCTTCTTTTCGTTCTCTGATGGAGCTTGGGACTTGATTACAGATCCAGATATGCAAGAAATCAAAGCGCAAGATGGTAAAGTCATAGGTCTTGCCTTTGCTTTTAAACTGACGGAATCAACGAATCCAGAGTTCGATTTCACAGAAGGTAACATCCTCATAATAAATAGGATTTACTTTGTTCCAGTGGAAGAGCGGATAGGGGAAAGTGGGATATCTCTATCCAGATCAGAGTTGAAGTCTGATATAATCGTCTCCAATTGGCAGTGGAACTATGATATCTTCATGAATTCTCTCGGAGAATTTTCAGACGAGGTTCCAGATCTATCGCCGAAGCTTATTTTGAGCACTAAGTTCAATGTTCGTAGTGTGGATGAAGAGAATAGGTTTGATATAATGAATGAAGAGAGGGATGGAATCATAGCCACCAGTGAGCAAAGGAGATTAGGGGCCCAGTTAAGGGTTGGAGAGAGAACCGTAGAGTTAAGTGGTGCTATAGATGAAGAAGGCGATATAATTGCAACAGACGGCCCCCCAAAGCTCAAAATATCGACCAAAGAGAGTATCATAGCAGGGTTCTTCAGATTCAACCCTAAAGCTATCATCATTCCTCAAACTACTACTGATAATGAAGATCAAAGCATTACCGATGTTGAAGGAATCTTTTGGACCATCAACGGATTGCTGAAGATATTCATCGTCTATCCTTACTTTGACGATAACACATTGAGGCATGATCCTTCTATAGGTGTCTCTTCCCCTGGGTTAGAGGATGAAACCCCTCAATATGTGGTTGATCTACCTATTGGAACTGAGAATCTTGTACCGCCATCACAGTCGATAATAACGATCTCCACACTACTGTCTCAAGTACCACTCTTAGAATTGGTAATAGCGGGGATACTGTTTACAATAATCATCGCTATGGTAATCGCTGCTACAAAGAAGAGTGACATAGAAGTATTAGATGGCAGATGACGTGCTGAAAATATCATAGCTTCATTAAGAGCGAATAAAAATTAACTTATATATGTTATACTCGACCTGTCAAAGTCTTTGACTATCTCCAGGTTAAGGTCCATGCCCCTCCTTTTTGGGGTGACTCGTATAATTTGTGGAAGAATGGATGAAAGCCCCTTTCTTGAGAACTCAGTTATCTTATGGTTCGGTCCAAATGAATCTATTGAAATCTTATAAGCGAGCGTTCTTACTTGCCTCTCTCCAGAGTACCCTAACGTATGCAGATATTCATGGAGTAATATTACATAGGTAAAAACATCGGCATCGTCCTTTAACTCGGTTATCTTCTTCATAGCTTCAAGCACTAATCGGTTCATCACTATCGTGTTCGAACCTCTCTTATATAGTGCCCCAATATACAGGGGGAGGTTAGCCAAGTACAAGGTCAGCCCTGCCCTCCTTCGACCTATCGATCTCTCCGTAGTCTCTTTTACAAGCTCGAATATATCTCCCATATTTCTACAACGCTCAAACTTTTCAGAGTAATACACCTTGGGTCTACCTTCCATTACAGCGTAATCAGCAACTGCCTTTGATTCTTTTATTGGATAATTAACATCTTCTTTTTTAACTTACAATATTATTGTTGTCAGTAAGGTCAATATTAATTTTACTTCGAGTCCCGGTTGAACTCAGTTTAATTGTCACATTACTTCAAAGAATTTAAGTTGATCTTATGTAATCCTTGATCATATTCACAGTATTCTCGACACCATCAAATTTGTTGGCTATGCTCTTTAACTTCTCAACATTTCTTGCACACCCATCTTCTATAACTGAGGAGATAGCCTCCTCAATCTTTTCAGGCGACAGATATCTTTGATCCATCGATGTACCTATGCCGAGCTTTGAGACTTTTCTTGCATTGCTTATCTGCTCACTATGAGTAGCGATGGGGATCGTGACCATGGGTTTGCCGAACAAGATCGATTGAGCTATTGTCGAATGTCCAGCTCTAACGATAACTAAATCAGCTAAAGCGAATAGCTCATCTTTAATGGGGCACCATTCATAATACACTCCTCCATCGAATTTTATCGCCTCAGACTTGCCCCCTACCGTGCCCTCTGATATCACAAAATTATACTTCCAGCCATAAATTTTTGCCGTCTTTAATACCGTCTTTACAATTTTCTTTTTGGTTGGAGCAGGTCCACTGATCTGGGCGAATATAGTTGGCCTTTCTTTCTCTATCTTAAGTTCTTTAGAGATTCTCTCCAAATCCCTATCATCGACGATGGGTTTTGGGACCATGAAACCGACATAACGGACCTTCCCTTTAATCGACCCAACCCCCCAAAGGTTTCTCTCTGAAATTGTGTAAGGAGGTGGCAGATCGGGCAGAATTATCCCCTTACAAAAAGACCAGAGCTTCCCCAAGATTTCAGCCTCGATATCTTCTAAAACTGATAGAACCCTTCTCTCTCTTGTAGAGAATAAAATCCTGACCTGATTTAGGATCACAAAGGATGGCAGTCTGAGCAATTTCGCAGCCAAGACAGCCGAAAGTCTGGAATCGGATAGAACGATATTGGGAGCAAGAGACTTCATCTCAGCAATTTCAAGCATCAATTGGCGGGCAAAATTCTTGAAAGCAGGCAAAGCTTCCTTTGAGACGGTAGAAACGGAAAGCTCGCCTTTTTCATTCCATTTTACGTCTACTAAAGGTATTATATTACACCTAAACCCATTATCTTTAAGGTAGTTCGCAACATCAAAAGAAGAGGAGAACCTGACCTCTGCCCCATCCTTCTGTAAACTTTTGGCAATCAACATCATCCTGTTTGCATGACCTAAGCCCGAGCCGAAGATGGGCATGTAAACGCGTCGGACCAAGGGAAAAGTCCCTTATGTCTTCTTCCTAACTGCTCTACTTCTCGGCTCCAGTTCCTCGAATATTGTCGCTTGAAATTTATAGATCTTGGTATCGGGCGAAAGCCAAGTATCAGGGGTTGCTCCAGCCTTCATGCATGTGTGAGATAGAAACTCTCCAACATCCCAGTTGTACTCTACTGGAACTTGGGGGAGGAGCAGACCACTGCCCCACGCCCATCTGACGATCAAACCATCTTCTCCTACCTTGATCTTTGATGGATACTCTTTTGGCGATTTCACGACTATGATTTCTGGAGGGGTTAGGACGCTAACCTCGACAGTCACTTCATCGAGCTCATCCACTGAAAGAGGCTCGAACCTAGGGTCTTCAACAGCTGCTGCAATTCCTGATTCTATGACGGCCTCGATCAAGGGCTCATCTGGGTATGGGTGACCGATACATCCTCTTAGCTGTCTTTCACAACCTTCACATTTATTGATCGTAACGAATACTCCAGACTTCTCATAAAATTTTTCTGGCAGATCTTTAGACGATTTAATCCTCCTACCCTCTCTAACATAAGTTTCTATAGCATCTCTTGCAATCTTTACCAAAAGCTTCCCTTCATCATCGCTTATCTTCAAGGCCTCTCAACTCTAAAGGATCATATCATATACTCTGATTTAAATTTGTTAGAGCCTCTGCCTGACCCTTTCTGAGAGTTTCTTGAGCCTTGTCCAGTGCCCTCCCATCCAATATATTTTGCCACAATTAACGCAAGAATAGAAACGATTATGGCCCTCTATCACACGCTCTGGAATTCGACCTCTCAACCTATCTTTATCGATCTCCTTTATCTCGCCGTTACATAAAGAACACCTCGAAATTTCTGGATCGAGCTCTGGGGTCAACCCGAAGCTCTTGAATACAGTAACCATTCTATCCTCGTCCTCCTCTCCTGATATCAAGATAGACCTTAATCCGTTCGATATGGCTCTTTTATGAAGATCCTTATCGGAAGTTAAGATCACTCTCCCATCCCTCTTTGCGATGGCTAAAATATCTTCATCAAGGCTTTCAGCATCATAAAGAACATCGAATCCATAGATTCTCAGCTTTCTTGCCAAGGTTCCAAGCATACCGTCTGCTATAAATCTGATATCAGCCATGTAGGGTCTTCCCCACCTTTTTTGATGAAACTATCTCCCCCTCCAAGAAGACCTCTCTGCCTCTGACGAAGGTAGCATGAACACCAGCCTTGACCACCATACCATCGAAGGGGGAGAACTTAGATTTTGAAAAGAATTTGTCTGAATCGATCTTTCTCTCGCCCTTTAAATCGATCATTGTGAGGTTCGCCATCCTCCCTACCTCGATCTTGCCGACATCAGGCAAAGAGAATCTCTCTGCTGGCTTTATCGTAAAAGCATCGATTACCCTATCTAGAGTGAGCAGACCATCTCGTACCAGCGTGAAGAAGATCGGTACAGCCGTCTCGAGACCGGCGAAACCAGGACTCCCCTGATCCTTCTCTTCTAATGTATGGGGAGCATGATCTGTAGCAAGGATGTCCACATCCCCCTTCGATATCCCCTTTAATATCGCTTCCATATGCCTCTTTGAACGCAGAGGAGGTTCGACTATCGATTTCCTGCCCAACTTCTCAAATACCTTGTTCGTAAGGGCTGTGTGGTGGGATGTTGCCTCACATGTTACATCGACACCCTTCCTCTTTGCGCTTCTGATTTTATTCAACCCTTCGAGGGTGGAGACGTGGCATATGTGCAACTTTCCTCCAGATCTTTTAGAGGCCCTTATCGCCATATCTATAGCCCTCTCTTCGGCTTTTACGGGATGAGACCTTGCATGAAGTTCTGGTGACAGATCGCCCTTAAGCCTCTTTATCGTATTAGGGTCTTCTGCATGCACGGAGAGAACTATACCTGCCGATGATGTCTTCTTGATCAACTTATAAATCTCTCTCTCTGTAGAGTATCTCTCGTAGTCTAGAGGCTTTACCATGTATATCTTCATAGCTATACAACCAGAATCTACCAAATTGTCTACTTCCTCAGGGCTCGTAGGCGTTGCGTAAAAGCCTACATCACAAAATAGATTTCCTTCAGCCTTCTGGATCCTTGCTCTGACGATCTCTGGCGTCATTGTGGGTGGCTTGTTGTTTGACATATCCAATACGGTTGTGAACCCACCTGCTACTGCTGCTGCCGTGCCAGATGAAAAGTCCTCTTTGTAAGATAGCTCAAAATCTCTGAGATGAGTATGGACATCTATGAAACCTGGGAGCAAAAGCCTCCCCCCCGCATCGAATTTTCTTTCAGCCTTTGGAAGAGCGCTCTCCTTGCCTATCTTGGCGATCCTATCCCCTACTATGGTGATGCCACCCTCTAATATCTTGCCCTTTACCCAGACCTTTGCATTGACTATGTTTACAATTTCTCCCATCCTTTCTTTCCTCTAGTTCAAGAAATTTTGGGAATATATCTTCTCATCTATAAATAACCTTTTTATAAGCATCTGTTACCTTTGCCAAGGGATCGTTAAGGTTTGATACGAAGACGTTTTGAGTAGTGCCTCTCCCAACCTCTTCCATACTTATTAACCTCAGAATAAGATCTAAACTCTGATTCTAATTTTATTCTTAAACCCTCCTTTTCAGCCGTCTACTGTTTATAAAGGCATTATATTATATTAAATAAATCACAAGGACTCTTCAAGAGTCACTTTCCTTCACGACATTCCTCACATTGGAATTTTCCATCGACTTCCAGCAAGTAATCAGACCATTGATTGCAGATATCACAATAACCAGATAAGTACCCCCTCTTCCTTGTAGATTCACCAGCCATGATGCGTGCTTTCTCAGATGTTAAATCCATCATTTCAGGCATTATGGCCACGATGTCTGATATAGTTATGATGCCCACCAACCTATTCTTATAAGTCACACCAAGCCTCTTTATCTTTAAATTCCTCATAACCCTGGCCGCTTCTGTGACATCTTCATTACTATCGATCACATGTATGGGTGAGGACATGATATCCCTCGCCAGTACTTCACTCGGCTTGAGGTCTTTTGCTACAGCTTTAAGAGTTATATCGCCGTCTGTGACTATGCCTACAGGCTCATCACTTTCTGTGATAACTATGCTCCCGATCTTATATTGAACCATCTTAAGGGCTACGTCCTTAGCCGTCTTAGTAGTAGATGCTGTAATTGCGGGGCTATTCATAACCTCTCGCACTAGCACTCTTGTTCGTATCGAAGGCTCTTCAGTCACTTTCTTTCCCGTCCTTTATGGTATTGTACTACACATTAATACTTTGCTCACCTAAATCCGCCAACGTGACCGCCCCACCACCTGGAAGGGCCTTGGCTATATCATCTAAAGGCAGAGCCTTAAGCGATTGCAACCTTTCGCCAGAGATCTTGACAAGGGCCGCCTTAACCCTTTTTGCAGTCTCGCCGATGGTTACTCTGTCGGGCTCTATCACAACATACGCCAAAGATTTCTTTCTGACAGCACTTATCGGTCCTCCCATGATCGCTATGCCTTGTTCCATTTTGTGCACACCGATAGCAATCTTTATCTCTAAACCTTTTATGTAGTTCCTTCTCCCATCGATCAGGAAACTGCCCTTAGGCAGGTACATACCGCTTGGTGCCTGCATCTTCACTTGTTTCGGCTCTACATAATATACATCTATGGCTGAAAAACCTTCTTTCCATGCTCTGCTATAACTGGCAACTGCTTGAGCCGTCTCATTTATACTCCTCTCCATTTCAGGACTGGCACCTTTTAAGATAAAGAAGGGCGACCCCGAGATATCGGCATGAAAGACCAGATCATGATCATCCATATGCCTCTTGATTATCACAGTATTTGAAGTGGCATCCTTGCCACCTATGGCAAGCAGTCCATCTGATGTTATGAACCAACGATACCTCTCAAACCATGCCCTCTCCCTTCTCACCTTTCTCTCTTCTGATTTTATAGCTACTTCACGTGCTTCAAACCTCTTTATTAGAGCATCTCTTTCTGCCATCAGAGCCTCTTCGGCCGTCTCTATCGCCCTTATCTTCCTCTCCAAGCTCTTCGCTTCATCGTAGAGTCGTGACACAAATGCCATGATGGGGACTCTCCTATCTACCTTCAATGTCGAGCCTTTTATTGAGATGAATAATTTGTCACCTCTCAATGTCAATTTATCTATCCCCAACTTAGAGATTCTATCCGATATCGCCTCCATGTCCTGAATGCCACTTGAAAGAGCTTCATCTGAGAGCTTTAGGGCAGTGCTTCTGAGGGCTTCAGCCTTGACCAAGATGCTTTCTTTTTGCCTTCTTTGTTCCTCTAAGGCAAAGTTCATCTCCTTTATCTTTCGGTTCAAAGGTCTAAAAGCGATTTCATGCTTTCCAGCCACCATCTCCTCAGTAAATACCTCATCTATAGCTTCAAGATAAGATGAGCGAGTTTTTACATCTCTCCCTTGATAAGATAAGAATTTGAAAGGCGCAGCATCGATGGGACGCCCATCCTCCATAACTACTATTGCCTCAGCATCATCAGCCTCGACAAGTTCAGTTATCTCCTTTATCTTCTTAAATATTCTTTGAACATCATCCTTTGTGAGATTCATCCCCATGGCTTTAGGGTCTATTTCGGCTCTTGCCAGTATCTCTTCCACATACTTCTTTGATAGGGAAAGGCTTCTGCCCAACCATCTTGAAATCTCAAGTTTTGAATTCAGTGATGGGATTAGATCGTCTAGGGATAGAGAGCCTATGTTCAAGCCTTTCGGTGGAGGGAGGGCGTATCTTCTACCGAAGGATATTTCTCGATGCCTCACCTTTAATTTCTTAAGTGCTGATATGATCCTGCCCTCTTCATCTGTAAGGATTATATTCCCCTCACCAAAGAACTCTCCTATAAGCTTCCGCAAACCTTCAGTAGCGCTTAAATTTAATATCACTATCCTCTCCCCTTCAGGTTGTTCTATCCTTGATACCTTCGCCCTAACTAAATTCCTCCTCAAAGCCGGTGTTATCCCCGATGGTTCCTTTGGCTCTACCACGTATCTTGTAAGCCACAAGCCTTTGCCTGCTGATAATGCCAACCTCTTCTCAGGTTTTTCACCATGATGCAATTTGAAGAGGATCGTGTCTTCATCGATCTGGTATACATTACTTACATAATATCCTGTAAGAATTTCATTCAACTTTTTTACTATGCACTTTAGCTCTATGCTCGATAGCTCCAAATCTACCAATATTATAGGTGGACGATGATATATCCTTTCAATATGTTTAAATTTCACAAATTAAAATTTCTTGGTGCGTGATGGCACTGAACAAGATTGATCCGGTTGACCAGCTCTTCTGGACTCGTGTTTCCTTAGGCATAGCTACAGGCTTTCTCTCAGGTTTGATGGGCTTTCTTGGAAACGAAGCTTATAAAGGATTGTTACTCGCCCTTATAGCATACATCATATCGTACTTCATGGCCAAATACATCATAAAATTGAATCTTCCTCCAAAAGA
>JACGUG010000039.1 GCA_024256285.1 archaeon | reverse complement strand
TTTCTTCTATCTTATAATGTTGGATAAAATATCTTTTCTCATTGTCTTTTCCAATATAATCAGAATATAATAATACTCCTAACGGTTTGGATAATGTTGTTTTTTTAATTCCGCTTTCTTTTTCTAACTCTTGAATGTTCATACTTTCTTTGTCACTTATACTCAATTCTTTTGAAAAATATTTTCCTATGAGAAAAAGTAATATTTTTTCTAGGTTTGAAAAGTCAAATTTCGAAGATAAGACTATCTTGCTTGTTTTTTGATCTATTTTGACAAAAACTTTGGTCTTATCAATCAGCATTTTTAATTTTTTTAGAATATCTTCCTCAGTAAGTAGAAGCTCTTTTAGTATTTCTTTTTTATCTTCAGTTCCCCCTATCATATTCTCATCTCAATATTAATAATATTTTTATTTTTCAACTAATTATATAGAAGTAAAATTTATAAATCTTTCTAAGAACTCATATTCTTCTTTTGTATATAAAAATACGACCTGTCGTTCCATCAGTTAGAAGAAAAAACATTTCTTTGATATTTCTGCAAATCAGACTATTTGCGCCTTCGACATCACGGCGGCAACTCTTCATACATAATTAACACGACAATTCATCATTGCAAAGTTTATATATAACAATTGTTATGCCATATATAAGTTTTAAAGGCAAAACGTAAATAATTCAAATTCAATTGAAATAGTAAAGGAAAAATATGGATATATGTGATGTGTTAGGGTATGATTGAAATCAGATGGCATGGACGTGGAGGCCAAGGCGCAGTTACAGCCACACAACTACTGGCCAAGGCTTGTGTCAAGGAGGGGTTGTACGCTCAAGCCTTCGCTATGTTCGGACCCGAGCGGCGTGGCTCTCCAGTAGTGGCTTTCACAAGGATAGATAAGGAACCTATCGAAGTTAGATCGAACATATACGAGCCAGATATAGTCGTCGTCTTCGATACTCTTCTTATGGAGAGTGTAGACGTCACAGCAGGCTTAAAGCCTAAAGGAACGATAATATTTAACACTCAATCTTCTCCACAAGAACTAAAGAAAGATTTTCCAGGGTTTAAGATAGGCACTGTCAATGCTACAGAGATAGCTTTAAAGAGGTTAGGGGTGCCTATAACGAATACCGTTATGCTAGGTGCCTTGGTGAAGACGACTGGAATCGTCAATCTCGAAAACATAGAGGATGCTGTGCTAGAAAGGTTCAACATAAAGAATGTCGAAGCAGTCAAAGAGGCTTTCGATAAGACTCTTGTATTGGAGGGATGATGATGAAGAGGGAATTACCTCGCTGGGATGAAATGGAGCAAGGTTTCGTAACAAGAACGTTAACAGAAATGGTCAACAAGACAGGTACATGGCGCACCTTCAAGCCTGTGATCAATCACTCAAGGTGCACGAAATGTAGGTGGTGTATAATCTACTGCCCTGAACCATGTATACATATGGAAGTCTCTGGTTCTGATGAGAAAATAATGATCGACTATGATTTCTGTAAAGGTTGTGGGATATGCGCTGAAGAGTGTCCTGTTAAATGCATAGATATGGTGGAGGAGTAAGAAAGATTGAAGACAGTTGAACCTATCCTTCTGTCGGGGAACCTTGCAGCGGCTTATGCAATAAAGCAACTCGATGTAGATGTAGTGGCAGCCTACCCAATCACCCCCCAGACAACGATCATAGAGAAGATTTCAGAGTATGTTGCAGATGGGGAGTTAGATGCAAATTTCATGCTCGTTGAATCGGAGCATTCAGCCATATCTTCATGCCTATCTGCGGCTAGTGCTGGAGCGAGAGTCTTCACATCGACCTCATCACAAGGACTGCTTTTGATGCATGAGATACTCTTCATAACTTCGGCTTTAAGGCTCCCAGTAGTTATGGCGGTTGCAAATAGATCAGTCTCTGCCCCGATAAATATATGGTGTGATCATGGAGATATAATGCCTCAGAGAGATGTAGGTTGGATTCAGCTATTTGCAGAGTCTGCCCAAGAGGCTTACGATAAGCTCATTCAAGCATACAGAATCTCTGAAGATCCTCGAGTAAGGCTACCAGTGATGGTCAACGCTGATGGCATAATCTTGAGCCACACCTATGAACCAGTATTCCCCCTTGAAGATTCGGAAGTTGCTTCATTCGCGCCTTGGAAACTATACCCCTTGAGGTTGGATCCAGAAAACCCCTTGACTATGGGTGCTTTCGGCTATCCTGAATACTACTTCGAGACGAGGTATCAATCTGCAAAGGCTTTAGAAGATTCCATTGGCATAATATCGGAAGTTGATGAGAAGTTTGGCGAAATATCAGGAAGGAAGTACGGGGCAGTCTCCCCCTTCAGATGTGAAGATGCGGATGTGATCTTGATCTCCATGGGTTCGATTTCAGAGACTATCAGAGCCACTGTAAGAAAACTTCGGGAAAAGGGTGAGAAGGTAGGGATGATGAGCCTAAAACTCTTTAGACCTTTCCCCTTTAAGGAGATGATGGGGTTGGTAAAGGACGCAAAGGCGGTAGGTGTTGTCGACAGAGCCCTCTCACCAGGGGCCATAGTCGGGCCTGTATTCAACGATATAACTTCTGCACTTTACCTTTCGAAGATGAGCGTACCTTGTGTGAACTTCTTTACTGGATTAGGGGGCAGAGATGTGAGGATGGCAGACGTCAGAGATATGTTCGAAAAGCTCAAAGAGGTCGCAAAGACTGGGGTTGCCAAGGAGCATAGATTTTACGTAGGTTTGAGGGGATGAGAAGTGCCATTTAAGAGTATCAAGTCTCTTGAAGAGAGACAAGACTTCTTCAGTCCTGGGCACGGCTTATGCCCTGGTTGTGGTGCAGCCCAGATAGCAAGAATCGTAACAAAGGTTGCTGGAAAAGATACGATTATAGTCACTCCTACTGGCTGTCTCGAAGTCTCAACTACGACTTATCCAGCAACTTCATGGAAGGTTCCTTATCTACATGTAGCCTTTGAGAATGCGGCTGCTGCAGCCTCTGGAATAAAGGTTGCTTACGATGCATTGATCAGAAAGAAAAAGATAAGCAAAGATGCGAACTTAGTTGTCTTAGGTGGCGATGGAGGTACTGCCGACATAGGATTACAGTCTTTAAGTGGGGCATTAGAGAGGGGAGAGCACATAACCTATATCTGCTATGATAACGAAGCCTATATGAATACTGGCATCCAGCGTAGTGGAGCGACGCCCTACGGTGCATGGACTACAACGAGCCCTGCAGGCCAGAAGACATTGAAAAAGGATCTTATGGGGATTGCCATAGCTCATGGAGTAAAATATGCAGCCACAGCTTCTATAGCATACGTAAGAGATGCGGCGAATAAGGTTGAGAAAGCGATCTCTATGGGTGGGCCTTCTTTCATCCATTGGATCCAACCCTGCACCACTGGGTGGAGGTATGACCCCAAGTTAACGGTCAAGATAAGCAAATTAGCTGTCAAGACAGGTCTTTGGCCTCTCTATGAGTATCATGAGGGGGTTACAAAACTTACAGTAGAAGTGCCAAAAAGAGTTCCTGTATCTGAGTACCTTAAGCTCCAGGGGAGGTTTAGACATATAATGAACAAACCAGAGGAGCTAGCGAAGATTCAATCTTATGCAGATGCCTTTGCTGCCAAATTCGGATTAGGACCTGTGGCTCAATAGTAACATAAATAAGAAATAAGATAAGGTTCGTGCTTTCCCTCTTCCTTGAATTACTTTAAAGTATGGAAGGTTTATATGTAAGCCTCAAGAAAACTATCATATTACGTTTAACGAGTTAATGGATGATGGATAGAGGGGTAATAACTTGCATAGTTCTATCGTAAAATACCATGTAAGGCTAAAGTTCGATATAGAAGGTGTAGTAGAAAAAGCAGACCTGATAGGGGCGATCTTCGGGCAGACAGAGGGCTTGTTCGGTCCTGAAATGAACCTTAACGAGCTTCAAAAGTCTTGGAAGGTCGGTAGGATCGAAGTTTCATTAGAATCCAAGAAAGATCGGACTTATGGGGAAGTCCTGATCCCCATGTCTACCGATATATCTACTGCTGCTTTGATAGCTGCTGCTGTAGAAAGCGTGGACAAAGTAGGACCTTGTTCAGCACACTTCACACTCTTAGGTATAGAAGATGTGCGTGTATACAAGAGAAAGGTCATAGTTGAGAGGGCGAAGGAGATCATAAAGGAGTGGGCTTCAAAATCTGTCAGCGAAAGTGGGGAATTGCTGAAAGACCTTATCGAAGTGGCCAAGCGCTCAAAACTCATCTCCTACGGTAAAGAGGAGTTGCCTGCAGGTCCAAGCGTCTATACTTCAGATACGGTAATAGTTGTAGAAGGAAGGGCTGATGTGATAAACTTGCTTAAGGCAGGGATAGATAACGTCATCGCAATCGAGGGTGTAAAGATTCCAGAATCGGTGATAAAACTCTCAAAGGAGAAGAGGGTCGTAGCCTTCTTAGACGGGGATAGGGGTGGAGACCTCATATCAAAAGAACTTTCCCAGATAACAAACATCAATAAGATAATCAGGGCCCCCCAAGGAAAAGAGGTTGAAGATCTGACACCTACAGAAATCATCAGCATATTAAAAAGAGATATGGAAGCGCCATCTATTGAAGAAGTTTCTGCACCCTACCAAGAGCAACTATCCGAAAAGGTCCATGAACTATTCCCAGACATCAATAACACGTTAGAAGCCATAATGCTCGACGAAAACTTTAGTCAGATCATAAGAGTTCCAATAAACGAGCTTATGCAAAGCTTAGAGAACGCTGAGGGAGCAAAGTATCTTGTCTTCGACGGAATAATGACCCAACGTTTGATCGATTCAGCCTCAAAGATAGGTATCAAAGCCATTGTTGGGCACCGAGTAGGAGATGTAACAAGAAATCAAGCCGACTTGTTATTGAAGACCTTTGATGAGTTTGGACTAGAGTAGTCTTACTCAAAGCAAATGATCATACGTAAGTTCATCGCAAAAAAGGGTCTAGCATTTCTTACTCTAGAAGATGCGGACGATCTATGGTGTTTGAAGAGGATCATAGAACCCGGGGACCTGATCTCTGGAGAAACTTCTAGAGTTATCAAACGTAAGGGTACATATACCCGACCCGATAAAGGAGAGCGTGTAAAAGTCAAGGTAAAATTGAGAGTCGAGAGGGCCAAGCTGGACAGCAGTTTTGGCAGACTTAGGATCTTTGGAAAGATTTTAGAGATGCCGGAAGATATCTTAACAAAAGGGTTCCATTCTATAGTAGCAACCCCTAACTATAGCCTATGGCTCCAAAAGGATCGTTGGAAAGAGATAGACCTGCGCATATTAAAGGATAGTGAGAAGGCGACGGAACGCTTCATGATAATAGCCATAGATAGAAGGGATGCTGGTGTTGGCATCGTTCAAGGTACTCACCTCCAAATACTTCCAACTGTAGAGTCTGGGCTGGCAGGCAAGCATTACGATATGAGAGAAAAATCTTCACACCCTTATTATAAGGAAGTAATCGAGGCGATAAAGTCGGTCTATAGGCCCTGCACAGAGATATTCGTAGCTGGACCGGGCAATACAAAGAATTCCTTTGTCAACTTCCTATTGAAACAGAGGGATAATTTGGTAGACCATGTCAAGATTATAGATGGCATAGATGTAGCAGGAGATGACGGTGTCCAGATGGCCCTCCGCTCACCTCAGCTTAGGAGATACATCGAAGAGAGCAAGCTCGCCCACGTAACTGCTTTACTGGAGCAAGCCGTAAAAAGGATAGCTGATGGTGATGACAGGGTAGCATTTACCTTCAATGAAGTTAAAGAGGTGAGCAAGTTGGGTGCTGTGGATTCGGTCTTGATATCTGACAAGATCTTTGAGCATGATATCGATGAAGAAGATCTTGCCGAGCTTTTGAACTCCGTCGAGGAATTCCGTGGGAAAGGCTATCTGATAGACTCGTCTACCGATACTGGGTCTCAGGTTATGGGGATGGGCGGTATTGTCGCCCTCCTTAGGTTCTCGCTCAGAGCTTCACAAGTCCAATGAGCCTAAGTTCATCGAAAATCTACATTCTCGGTCAGCCATAGTAGGTATTTGGGGTCGACATGCTGTGGGGCAATCTCGACTATCTCTGGAACTTCGTAAGGATGGTTCTTTCTTATAAAGTCCTTTAACACATCTGCACCTTTCTCTGTAGTCTTGAAGAGTACCAAGAACTCATCTACTTCTTCGATCTTTCCCTTCCATGTATAGATCGATCTAACTTTTATAATATTTGCACATGCAGCCAATTTTGCTTTGATCGATTCTCTAGCAATCTTCTCAGCGTTTGTCCTATCTGGATATGTACTAATTATCATCCTAAATTCCATTTAAATCATAATAGATAGATGGACCATGGCTTTATATCAATCTGATCAGCAGATCACAGGTATGGGACAGCCAGCATCGATACTACCAAAGACACCATGACTATCGTAACGCCACCAGTGATCCTTTTGATGGCTTTCTCGCTCAGTCTGTTCTTTCCTACTGCTTGCAATAAAACTCTGAAGGCTTGCCCACCATCTAAAGGGTATATTGGGAGAGCGTTGAATATCGCTAAGTTGATGCTTATGAACCATACCCAAAAGAATAGGTTGGCCAAAGGATATAATGCGTAGCCCAAGCTAGATGTATAGAAGTTAACCATCACGTCAGAGAAAGGGACGTTATATGGGGCCAAAGTGGGCAGAAGAAGGTAGATTACGGGAGATGTAGAGCCAAAGTCTCTATATCCGTTCAGTATGGCGGCCAGCCCCACAGGTCTAATACCATGACTTTCAGAAGGGTCTGTCAGCATTACACCGAGAACTGGCAGTGAGCTGTTTTGGGGATGGCTTGCCAAGACAACCGTAAAATTCATCGGGGTTTCCCTTCGTTCGATGGTCAGAGTGATCGTATCTCCCGGTTTCATAGTAGAGAGAACCTCTTCAAGTTCATTTGATGATGAAACTCTGATTCCATTCAGCTCTATTATAATGTCTTCAAGTTGGACTCCTGCTTGTTTGGCGGGAAAGTCTTGCCAAAATCCCACTATAACTGGACCGTTAGGTAGTGTTAATATACGGTTTAAAGTTTCACCATCTCTTACAAAAGTTAAGTCTACAGTTTCTCCAGCTCCATAGAGTTTTAAGGCATCATTAAAGTCGGATGTAGAAGCTACATCTACACCATCGACTCTTATGATTATATCATTTAGTGTGATGCCTGCTTTTTGAGCTGGGCTGTCTTGAACTATCCCAACTACCCCTACTCCATTCACTATAGGAGCCATCGAACCCAATACGAGTAATAGTCCAAGAAGCGCTATCAACGCCGCTATTATATTGCTACCAGGTCCTGCTGCCAACACTCTTCCTGAATCTCTTGCCTTAGCTTTTCTTAGCTCCTTCTCATCCACATCCACGAAAGCTCCTATTGGGAATACCAGCAAAAGTATCATCCCACTCGACTTTACTGGGAGTCCTAAAGATCGGGCCAGTATTCCATGCGCTCCCTCATGAACTATTATGGCGATTATCAGGGCTATCCATCCATAGAATATAGGGAGGTAAGGGTTGATGCCAGGTATCAGTAAGTTTGCGAGGGGGGTTATCCCTCTTGCGAAATCTCTCAGGGCGGCGGTAGAGATGAAAGCCACTACCGTGCTTAAGATAAGGTAAAAGCCTATTGCAGCTACTATTGGAAACACATATAATAAAAACCATCCAAGTTTTTTGATGAACCCTAACCGCCCTATCCTTTCTATGATCGAGAGACCTTTCTTCGTCCTTATCAAGATGAAGGGGAATGTTACTTCTACTCTTTTCGTCTCCCCATCTGCAGAACTGTTCTTTGTCAATCTAAGCCCACCACAAAACTAAAGATATAATATTCATGAATATGTTAAACTCCAATTTATCCTCTATTTGAATATAACTTTAAGTGTGCTTTAATAAATAAATTGTTATGGGGAACTCGTAAGATTTTGCCTACATATAGAAGATGCACCATATGTGGCAACAAAGCAGTATACTTTAGAGTTTACTCTGGTACTGGATTATGCAGTTTGTGCTTATGTTCTTCTATTGTAGAGAAGGTAAAGAGGACTATATCGAAATACGATCTTCTGAAGCATGGAGATGTGATAGGTGTAGCAGTCTCTGGAGGAAAGGACAGCCTTTCACTGCTAAGAATACTGAACGATATATGCAGACATCATGCCTCGAAGATTCTGGCTATAACAATAGATGAAGGAATTTCAGGGTACTGTAAAGAGTCGATGGGGATATGCAAAAATTTCACTGAAGAGCTTGGAATACCTCACTATACATCGTCATTTAAGGAAATCTACGGGTTCAGCTTGGATGAAGCGATCGAGCTCAGAGGGGTTAAGAAGATTTCGGCATGCTCCATCTGTGGTATCTTAAGAAGGAGGGCAATAGACATCGTTGCGAATAAGTTAAAGGTCGATGTAATAGCCACTGCGCACAATCTTGACGATCTGCTTCAGACCTTCACCATAAACTTGCTGAACAGCGATATTACAAAGATAAGATGGTTCGATCCTACGATAAAGCCAAAGGATGAGTTCGTCATAAGGAGGATAAGGCCTTTGATGGAAGTCTACGAGAAGGAAGTAGCTATGTACGCTTTTCTTAAAGGCATCCCCTTTCAGACTGCAAGTTGCCCCTACATGAACGAAGGGATGAGGTCTGAGATCAGGTCTATATTGAATACTTTAGAGGCAGAGCACCCCGGGATCAAGTATAGTGCTTTAAATTCTGCCATAAAGATTTCACAGAAGATAGTCATAGATGAGAAGGGGTTAAAGCTCTGTAAAACATGTAAATTCCCCTCTTCAAGTGAATTATGCTCTGTATGTAAGACTTTAGAGATGTTAAAAGGAGACATGTATATATAGAAATTTTGTACAATAAAAATTGCGGCGATAGGTAGGGCTGGGAGGTTAGCCGTCTCCCCCTCTTGAAACCGGCTACACGCAGGGGCCAGTAACCGACAGGTAAAGCATAATGGTCGAGATACCTGCCAGTTGCGCAGGGATGAAACCACGCCGTGGTGGGTGGTCGCAAGGGGCGACCTCCTCGAAGGAAGAGGGCCGACCCTCAACTATCGAACCGGGTGAGGTCCGGGAGGGAGCAACCCTAAGGTAGGGCGGTCACGCTATCACGCCTACGTGGCTGACTCAGCGGACTGGAGATGGGGCTCGGTCAGAATGTGAAATCTGTTTGGAGCTATCGCCGCCTGATAAATATATTTATTGGATCAAGAAGATCGATTCGCTAAAGTTAATAACTCCCTTCTCTTCTTATAAATTGAGCCGGGGTCGCCTAGCCTGGTAGGGCGCAGGCCTGCTAAACTAATACAGAAAGTCTGTGACCCATTTGGGTCTCGTGGGTTCAAATCCCACCCCCGGCGCCAAACTCTACGAACTACGTTTAAATCCTTGGTGGCACGCGAAGCTTCTTCCACAAGTCATAAAAACTTAAAAAAGAGGGTATGACTACCGTAGAGT
>JACGUG010000038.1 GCA_024256285.1 archaeon | reverse complement strand
TCAAACGATCTGGCACCTTGTCCCACGAACATCTCGTAGCCAGGGATAATCTTTGCACCCCTTCTTTCAGCATCCCTGAGTAACTTCGTCTTCTTCGGTTTATAGACGGCATCAAAGACTACGATATCTTTCTTGATAAATTCTGGGGGGACTACACTCTCATCTAATCTTGGATAAGCACCTATGGGCGTTGTGTTTAAAAGAAGATGGGCAGAACTCATATTTTTCTTTAAAGAGTCCGTCGTAAGCTCTTCTACAGTACAGATCATATCTAACTTTTGACTCAACTCTCTTATCATCGATTCCGCCTTGCTGATGGTTCGGTTGAGTACGACTATCTCTCTACAACCTTTCGATACCAGTGCCACTACACATGCCCTAGCAGCCCCTCCTGCACCTATCAACAGGGCTCTCAAACCATTCAAAGAAAGACCAGCAGTCTCAAGTGCCGATACCACTCCATCTACATCTGTATTGTAGCCCATAAGATCTCCATCATCGTTCACTACAGTATTCACAGCACCTACCAATGATGCACCTTCATCTATACTGTCAAGAAGATCGATTATGGCAACTTTATGGGGCATTGTAACGTTGAAACCTTTCACATCTAAAGCCCTTAAGCCCTCGACAGCCTCTTCTAAAGATCCTTTCACATCGAAGGCAAGGTAGACGTAGTCCAGATCTGTAGCACGAAAGGCTTCATTGTGCATTATGGGGGAGAGGGAAGCATCTATTGGGTGGCCTATTACACAACATAGGCGAGTTTTACTGCTAATCCTCCAATTTGAATAAGCCATAAAGCTCCCTTAACTCTTTTACCGTTATCTGGGCTGGTGCAGTAGGTGAGTCTGGTAGAGAGGCATAGGTGAAGGGGCTACCAAAGAGGGGGCAGAGGATTCTGGATATCTGCCCCTTCTCACCCATGCAGAATGCTATGAGCCTATCTGGTCTTGAGGATTCGTACAGCTTTAAGATAGAGAGATTGTCTGAAAAATGGTTAGCCATGGGGACGATCTTCACTATATCTCCTAAGAGCTTTGCTTCATCGAGGGTGCTTTTGAGGGATCGAAAAGGCGGTGTATCTTTGAAGTTGTGCCAAGATATGATCGTTGAAACTCTCAACCCCTTTATGATATCCAAAAGTTCAGGCTCCCTTCGAGCAAGACTTAGCTCTATATCGATGTACGCAGGTCTAAACTGTGCAAGTTCTAAAATTAATTTTTGCCTCTCCTCTTCGCTTCTCCTGAACTCTCCACCCTCACTTCTGGCTCTGCACGTCAATATACATCTATCTACATATCCTTTTACGACTTCATTTATATATGAGAAGTCCATCTTGTCTAAGTAATCGATCCTTACCTCGATCAGATCGGAGCCGAGATCGAGAGCCTCTTCTACCTTCTTCTTGAGCAACTCTATGTCTCTAACACCTATCGACGTGCATATCTTTGCTCTTCTGTTAAACAATTTCAAAATCGGCTCTACTTTTCCAGAATGTATTCATCTACTTCAATGCCGAAGTGCCTACCACTGACTCCATGGACATAGGCAAGGACTTCATCATCAGGCTTTATCTCTGTGGCTGAAATCAACTCACCTTTCTTCCCAGTCAGCCTTATCGTCTCCGCATTCTGGACGAGTATGCTTGCCATACGCCCATCATAAACTGCTTTTATTAAGCGCAGAGGCCTCCTCTCTATCTTCGACCTTCCAACTGTAACCAACTTCGTCTTGCCTTTGCTATCCACTATAAGGACTTCATCCCCCGCCTCGATTTCAGAGAGGTACTTTGTGCGAGCATCTGGAAGAAGGATGTAGCTGTGGACTGCCCCAGCGTTGATACGAAAAGGTCTTGGAGCAGAAAATTTGGAGGCTATAGCTTCACTACGAATCAAGAAGAAGAGATTCGATTGACTTCCTATAAGCGCTCCATCATCGATTTCAAGCATAGACGCAGTATCGATACATACCCTATCCCCCATGCCCACATCCCTCACCTCTGTTATCTTGACAGGGACCAGCTCAAGCTTCCTTGGTACTGAAAGAAGGCTCAAGAGGCTCTTTACATCATCAAGACCTTTTGGAGCGTATATTATGCCATCAACACCCAGCTCAAGCACACCGAACATCGTCTGAACTTCTTCTAAAAGGTCTATCTTTGCATACAGTTTCGTATCTTTCTTATGTAGTTGAGCAACCAAGTTCTCCAATGGTATTATCTTCCAATCCTCAGTCTCAACAAAGACGCCCATCGCTCCTTGCTGGGCAGCATCCAAAACTGTGCTTTCATCTGCCTTTTTTGTGATCCTGATCTTCAAAGCGAATTCCTTTCCCATTTCTTTAACATCTTCTGCCTTCTCCAGAGAGTCCAAAAGTATCACATCTCCTTCATTTGAAGATGAGAAGACCTTCACTTGGCTACGGATATCACTCTCGATCAGTTCTGGATTACAGAGGAAAGAGTTGATTCTATTTTCAAGGGCAGTCTTTACGACTTCAGAGGCAAGGCTTTTCTCATCTGGCAGGACGAGTATTATCTCTTTATCGAGTGCTCTCTTAGACATTGGTCAAAGCCTCCAGAGCCTCTTCTACGCTCTTTTCTTGCATGATTATCATGTAGAGTGCACGGACCATAGCCTCAGGATGATCATGTTGGAATACGTTCCTGCCACATGCTACGCCTATGGCGCCTGCATGTATCGCTCCATAGACCATCTCCATTATATCACGATCGGTTTCAGACTTCGGCCCTCCAGCAATAACTATGGGAACGGGGCAACCTTTGACGACAGCCTTGAAGGAATCTAGATCTCCTGTGTATACAGTCTTGATGATATCGGCGCCAAGCTCAGCACCTATCCTTGCCACATGGGCTATCACATCCGGCTTATTGGGGTCTTTCACGTTCTCCCCTCTTGGGTACATCATGGCTATGAGAGGCATGCCCCATGTATCACAATCATCGGCTACACTGCCTAACGTTGCAAGCATTTCAGGCTCTTCCTTACACCCTATATTAATATGTAAAGAGACTGCATCAGCACCGAGCCTTACCGCCTCTTCAACAGATCCAACCTGCACCTTCCTATTAGGTGCCAAGCCAAGATTTGTACTCCCCGATAGGTGCATTATCAAACCTATCCTTGGAGGTTCCTTTAATGATCGGATTATGCCTTTATGTACCAATGCTGCAGTTGCTCCTCCTTCACGAACTCTTTCTATCATATCGCCCATATCTATGAGACCTTTTACAGGTCCTATCGTAATGCCATGATCCATTGGTATGCATATCATCTTCCCATTGGCAGTGATCCTATTTAGACGGATCTTCTTTCCCCAGACCATATCGATTCACCTATATCATCTTTTGAGCCAGCATCAACTCTCCAATAAGGATCGATGAGCCTGAACCTCCCCTTATAGTATTGTGACTAAGGACGTGCAACCAGAGAGAATTGGCATCTAATCCACGGTGAACCCTCCCTACAGTTACACCCATCCCTGGAACAGAGCCTGCAAGTCTATCAAGGCGGGGCTGGGGTCTATCCTCCTCCTCTCTAACTATTATCGGTTGAGTGGGGGCAGTTGGGAGCTTAAGCTCCTGAGGCTTGCCCTTAAACGATCTCAAGGCATCCTTCACCCTATCTACATCGACCCTTTCTTTGGTCTCTAGATAGACGGCCTCTAAATGCCCATCTATAGTCGGCACTCTATTACAAGACGCTTCCACTTTGATATCCGATAGCTTGATCTTACCATCATCGATGCTACCAAGTATCTTACGTATCTCGAATCGAACCTTCTCTTCCTCTTCAGCAATATATGGTATTATATTGTCTGTTATCGATAGAGAAGGAACTCCAGGAAAGCCCGCTCCTGATATTGCTTGCATCGTCATGACTACTACCTTCTTTATTGCCAAGAGATCATGTATAGGCTTCAAGACTATGTTCAAGCCTAAAGCAGTACAGTTAGGATTCGATACTATAAAGCCATCCCATTTCCTGTTACGCTTCTGAACTTCTATTATGCCCAAGTGGTCTGGATTTACTTCTGGAATAACTACTGGCACATCATCATAAGGACGGAAGGCGCTAGAGTCGCTTATGATACAGAATCCTGCCTCTGCGAATTTGGGTTCTACGACCTTTGCCACAGATGATGGTAGAGCGGAGAAGATTATATCGGCCTCAACCTCCTTTGGGTCTGTAGGCCTGACAGTGATATCTCTGAACTGTTCAGGAATATCGGGTGACATTCTCCATTTTGCTGCAACGCCATACTTTTTGCCCACAGATTCTCCCCCAGTCAGACTTGTCACTTGAAGCCAAGGATGGTTCGACAGAAGGTACAGATAACTCTGCCCTATCATCCCGGTTGCGCCCAATATGGCGGTCTTAACCCTCTTCATCCCTTACCCTCCTTTAGTATCCTTCTAAGTAACGTAAGAGCTTTTTCTATTTCATTATTCAATATGAATATTTTGATAGAGGAGCTTATGGTGACGAGACCATATATGTTTATGCCTCGGTCGGCCAAGGGGGTTATAAAGCGCTGAATTATTCCTGGGTTCGTCTCTAACTCCCTCCCCTTGATCGATATCATGGATAAGTTCTCGAAAGAGCTCACAGCTTTGCCGATCTTCTTCTCTACCATCAATCTATGTAATTTGTTCAATAGTTCTTGCCCATCAGATATGTAGATGATCGAGGATTTTTCATCGGATGTAATCGATATTATATCGCCACCCGATCTCTGGACTTCATCTACCAGCAATGTTAAGTATCTTGGATCGGATGCCTCCTTACCTACTACGGTCACCATAGTTATGGGTCTGTCGTAACACTCTATCTCGTAACCAAGGGCGCCTCTTCCAATCAAAGTCCCGCCCGATGTAAGGCTCTTATTATCAAGACTTATGATTCTGACGATCAGATCGTCCTTTTTATACCTGAGAGCCTTGGCTTGAAGTATCTTCGCCCCTCCAGCAGTCAGTATGTACGCTTCCTCTGGGTCAAGCAAATCGATGGGCACAGAGCCTTCTACTTTTGATGGATCGGCGGATAGGATATTCCCTACATCTTTTACAAGCACAACCTCTTTTGCGTTCAGACAACTACCCAAGAGCACAGCCGTAGTGTCGCTCCCTCCCCTTCCCATGGTGGTTACCTTGTTGGCCCTACTTTTGCCAATAAACCCACATACAACAGGTATCTTGCCCGATTCTATTAGGGGGATCAATTTTTCATCTACAGCCTTTGCAGTTTCATCGAGTAAAGGATCGGCGTTACCATACTTGTCATCAGTGATTATAGACCAATAGGGAGATTCCGTATCTAAAACGCAAGAATCCAAGCCTCTTGAAGTAAGGGCGGCTGACATGATCCGAGCGCTGGTCTTTTCACCCATGGCCAATATTTCATCGAGGCAAGGCGCCGATATATCAGGAGCGATCCTCCTTGCCAAGTTAAGAAGTTCATCGGTCTGACCTTTAAGTGCTGAGACTATTATGACGATTCTTGAGCCTTTTTCGACTTCGGCTTTGATCATATCGGCAGCTTTCTTCACGCCTTCTTCATCCATCAGCACCGAACCACCGAATTTGGCTACAATTATCGGTTTCTCCAAACATACCACCCTTTAGAAGCACATGGATATAAGAGAGCCAGCCCTAGGGGTGTGTGAGAAGTTTATCAGGGGGATTATAAGCAGTCCAACTTGGGAAATAAAGTGAATCGCCTCTTACCTTTATTGCGATAACAATTAGAGATTTTATATATAAATCTTTATTTACACTGCGATTTTGCGATATAAATACGATGTTAGATTAGAACTGGATCGATCCAGATTTTAATTAGTTCAGAAGACGCCGATGGGCTTTATGCCCTTGTCCCTCTCCTGGATTATGTCCTGCCTCAATCTATGAGCGTCGAGGTCGTCTAAGGTGGGAATTATAGCCAATCTTACGCCTGAAGCTTTATCATCTGGCGGATTAAATCTAACTCCCCGTCCTTGAACCAGCCTGACAAGACTGCCGTCTTAAGGAAGTCTCTCTTACGTTGCTCTTCCATGCTTGCAGGCTTTGGCGTGGTCGAAAGGTATTCCTCTACTGGCCTGAATATCTCCCTCATCTGATCGATCAGGTTCTGTGGAAGGTGCTTCCTTGTGGTGTAGACTGCTTCGACGTTGCCCTTATGCCCCATGAAGAAGGACTGCCAGTTCGACGGTATCTTAGCGTTGAGAAGGGACCAGTCGAAGTATGACCTCAGCACGTACGGTCTTGCTTTAAGGGTCCTCCTGGTCGCCGACCTTATCTGGCCAGCCAATGGTAGTTGGTGCAATTTCCTTCCCCGTCTTTTTCTCCCCTTCCTGGAGATCAATGGCGAGTCCTTGGTCAAGTCTTCGCCTCCTCCTTTTCTATGCTTGAGGTAGGCCAAGAGGTACTCACAGCCCTCTTCTATCAAGAAGACAAAGTATCTGCTTCTCCTGCCTTTGTTGGCTCCTGCCGGTACGTGGATAAGGGCCGGCGTCTTCTTCATCTCAAGTTTTTCTAAATCTAGCTCGACCATGTCTCCGAGCTTAAGGTTGCTCTGCGTATAGAACCTCAAGCCACAGAAACTAATCAATGAAGCTATGGCCCTGCCTCTTACGTCAAGGGATAATAGGACCTCTCTGACCTGGTGTTTTTCTGGGATCTTCTCATTTTCTAGGCTGGGCGTGCTGTCTACGTTTGAGATTGATATGTCCAGGTCTACTTTGACCTTCCTATGGTTGAGCCAGCTCTTTATCGCTGAAATGTATAAGTTGGCCGTCTTCGGCGCCAATTTAGATGCTTTCTGAAGCAACCAGCGTTTAACAGCCGGGCCATCCCTCTCAGTCAGCGTCGTTGGATCCATCGCTTTGCTGAAGACCTTGAGGACCGCCAGGTACGTCTTGGCGGTGTTCTCGCTCCTGAGGGCCAGAGTGTTTAACCAATCTTGGACGTCTATGTCTCCCGAAGTTTTTATCTTATGGTGGACAGTGATTGTGGCCATCAGTCACTCCTCCATCGGATTGGAGCCCCTGTTGCTCCAATCTTCATCGCCGACATATTAGCAACTGAAATATTTATTTTAGCCGTTTTTAGATGGCCTTTTTGTCGCCTTTTTGACGGGCAAAAGTTAAGCCGTGACCCCATGATATTACAACTGAAAAACTTCATGCCTGGTCAACCCCACAAGCGCCGACTAGTGGCTTAAGGTTCAGCAACTCGCGATATTTTTCCAAAGCCATCTTCAGTGCTGGCTGGGTTTTTGAGAACCCTAAGAGGTCGCTCTAACCATCCTTCGCACAATAGATATTGTACGAAATACCAAGCGTGGATAAGAATAGGGAAGTTCTCTTTTTAGAAAAAGACTGGTCTTCTCTTTTAACTTAAGTTAATATGCGCCTTTCAAACCAACCATCACCCAGATAACCAATTCGTTCTAACACGAGGTTAATAAATGCCTATTTGTTAACATTTTAAGCATAGCGCTCTTCAGAATCTTCTAAAAGTTAACATCTGGCACCCTGATAATCTTTAATTTAAAATAAATAAGGTTCTCGACCAACAAACAATAAATAAGAGACAGGTGTTTGGCAATTAGAGAGGATGTTCACGATGGGAGAGCCTGGACAAAAAAGGTTGGAGGAAATCAAGAAAGAGATCGATGAAATAACCAAGAAGATAATCAAAAGAATGGAAGATCTTGGACCAGAAGATGTGATAGATTACCGTGAAGATCGAGTAATCAGAAAATTATTGAATGAAATATGTAAGCTTTATCGTGAGGAAGTGAGTGAGTGCGAACACTATGATGAAAGCAAAGAGCCAAAATGTAAGTTGGTTAGAGACGAGCCTGAAATAATAAGGCGCCTTGAGCTATGTGAAGAGAGTTTGTGCCCTATACGCCCCAAGCCAAATAACGAATAATATTTTTTATCACATATAGGTATCCTGCAAGCCATCGCTGGAACCGATAGTCCCGCAACTCAAGCTACAAAAAAAGTATGGAACAGGGAAGTGTGAGAATATATCATCTCGCTGAGTAAAGAGCATGGATATACCCTTGTAATGGCCTACCCAGCCCTCGAAGGGCAAGCAAGGAAGGAAGGGCACGCCCAATAATAAAAAATCAGATCGTTGCCCGTGAGATAATCACCGTTTTTTATTATGAGCGAAAGTGAAGGGGGCGAAGAAGATCAGGGGGCAGGGGGGCCGAGCAAGGGTCCTCCGCTACAAAAGGCGCTGGGTCATTTATTCGAGGGGGACACTATGAAAAAGAGAACCTTAGCAGTTATTTTACTTGGTCTATTTTTGACAAGTCTCACCTTCCCGTTATTCTCAACGACCGTATTTGCGAGCCCGGACCCAACTACCATAGGAACAAGCACGACAGCTTTGGCTGTCGGATTTCCTGACCAACACAAGGGATTTTACGCCAATGGAAGACACTGGGTGTTTTATGTGAACGGAACACATATGGTGTATAAGACGAGTGCGGACGATGGTTCATCCTGGAACAATTTCACAGTCATAAGAAGTGGCGTCGTATCTGGAAGGGATTTTTCAATATATTTTGATGGAACGTATGTACACTATGTTTTTGCCAACTTTACACTCGATGTTGCCATATACTACAGAAGGGGAACGCCCAACTTAGATGGTTCGATAACATGGAGTGACGATGAACAGATTGCAGTCCCTTCTTCAGCATCGGACCAATATTTGGCTCTCATTGCAACGGACAGCAATGGATACCCGTTTATTTCTTACAAAGACAACGATTACCCTTACGTTACGAAATCAAGCCTCAACAACGGCACTTGGCAAACGGCTAGCGGTTTCCCACACCAGCTTACATCCACATCAGGCACTACATGGCGTTCCGTCATAATACCTCTGACATCTGGTAAGATGTACGCATATTATCTGAAAACTGGCCCCGCTCCCCAATTGATTTATGGACAGTTATGGAATGGGACAAATTGGGGTTCTGAAGAAACTGTCTCCCAATGGACTCCTTCATCAAACTATATGGTATCAGCGGTCAATTACGGCGACGATATCCATCTAGTTTATTGTAACGTCACTAGCAGAGATATTTTATACACAAAGAGAACTTATGGTTCTGGATGGAGCGCTGATGAGACAATACAAACATCAGCCCAAGCACCCGCACTATCATTAGTTTCGGGTACTGGCGATCTTTATTGCTTCTGGATGGACGCCCCGACCGCAGACCACGTTTATTACAAGAAGTACGACCAAGCAACCGGGGTTTGGGATGAATCGCCTACTGATTGGTTTACTGAAACAGAAGGACTAGCTAACGATGAGTATCAATCAAGTTATTATGAAGACTACGGCGAACGGATTGGCTTTCTTTACACATCGAGTTCTCCATCACCATATAACGTTCGATTTACCTATATATCAACCTCCAACACTTCCCCCACAATGGGCGAGTTCGAGGCCCCCTCGTCGGTCTACGCCGGCACGACGTATGCCTTCAACGCTACCGTGGTCGATTCGGACGGGAGGTCTACCCTGAATAACTGCTCTCTGGCTTTGGACTTCGGCTCCATGAAGTTCAACTGGTTCGAAGTAGACAACTCCACCACCATCACAGACCCATCCAACTACGCCACCCTGGATTCTTCATCCGTAGCCGTCGTGAACGCCACCGCCTACAAGATCACCTGGAATGTGTCATTCTTCTCCAACGTGACTGAAGGGTACGTCTCTTTGACTACCGGGACGATAGTCTATGATGATTCAGACGCCACCGGGACGA
>JACGUG010000109.1 GCA_024256285.1 archaeon | reverse complement strand
GAAATCATAGGAAGAGGCACATGGATAGACAAGGTAGCAAAGAAGATAATCGAAAGAGAGAATAGGCTCAGAAGGTCCAAAGATCTTCTTCGTGTAGAGAGCGGGATTGGAGCATCAGGCATACCTCATATAGGAAGTCTATCAGATGGCATAAGAGCCTATGGCATAAAGCTGGCTTTAGAAGATATGGGTTACAGATCAGAGCTCATAGCCTTCTCGGACGATATGGATGGATTGAGAAAGGTTCCAGTCGGCTTGCCTGACGACCTTTCCAGATTTATTGGCACCCCTGTGGCGATGGTTCCAGATCCTTTTAGTTGTCATGATTCTTACGGAGACCACATGAGTTCGTTGCTAAAAGATGCATTAGATAGGTGCAATATTGAGTACAAGTTCCAGTCTGGGACTGAAGCTTACAAGGGTGGCTTGATGAACAAAGAGATAACCCTTCTTTTAGAGAAAGCAGATATCATAGGGAGAAAGATCTCCGAGATGTCGGGTCAGAAAAAGTTCGAGAGAGCACTGCCCTACTTCCCTTTATGTGATAGATGCAACAGGATATACGTTACAGAAGCTTACGAATACATACCCGATGAGAAAAGTGTACTGTATAAGTGTGCAGGTTCTAAGATAGGTGGCAGATGGGTCGAAGGGTGTGGTTACGAGGGCAAGGCTTCAGTTACAAAGGGTCAAGGAAAGCTCAGCTGGAAGGTCGAGTTTGCTGCTAGGTGGTCTGCCCTAGATATAAGGTTCGAGGCATATGGCAAGGATATTGCAGACTCGGTAAAGATCAACGATTGGGTCTCTGACCATATCCTCGATTTCCCACATCCTTACCATGTGAAGTATGAGATGTTCCTTGACAAGTCTGGTAAGAAGATCTCGAAGTCTCTGGGTAACGTCTTCACCCCTCAAACATGGCTCAGATACGGCTCTCCCCAGTCTCTCATTCTTCTTATGTTCAAGAGGGTTGCTGGGTCACGTAACCTATCTATCGATGATATACCCTCCTATATGGAGGAATACGATCTTCTTGAAGATGTTTACTTTGGAAAGATAAAGATAAAGATAAAAAATCCGTCAAAGTTGGTGAAGCTGAGGGGGCTGTATGAGTACGTCAACCTATTAGACCCATCGGAGAAGCCGAGCACCCATCTTCCCTACAAGATGCTGGTCCAGCTTGCATCCATAGCGCCTCGAAAGGATAGACTGGACTACATAATTAACAAGCTCATGGATTACAGGATTTTGAAGGAAGTTAAAGAAGACGTAGTTCAAAGGATAAGGCTCGCCTCTAACTGGGCGGATGACTTTAAGGCTGTAGAGAAGAGGAGGATAGCCTTGAAAGATAATGAGAAAAGGGCTGTAAAGGAGCTAGTAGAACTTATCAAAGAAGTTGATGATGCCGAGAGGATTCAGACAGAGGTCTTCGAGATAGCCAGAAGGAACGGGATAGACCCTCCCGTTCTATTTAAGATAGTCTACAAGATAGTAATAGGTTCCGATAGGGGGCCAAGGCTGGGCCGTTATATAATAGACATAGGCAGGGAGGATGTAGCCAGACTTTTACTGGATCAAATAGTAGATAGAAAGGTAAAAAATTTTAATTCATGTGTAGATAAAGATGGCAGAGCGTATCCCGCTCGATGATAGAAGTGGGCCCGTGGCCTAGCATGGATCAGGGCGTCAGCCTGCGGAGCTGAAGATCATGGGTTCAAGTCCCATCGGGCCCGCTTACATTTAGGTTCGGAACTATTCTTGCTACTCTTATTTTCATCAGGGTTATTAAAATCCAATTTTTCTGAAGATAAAATTTCATTAAGAGCTTTTTAGTATCTAATTATACGTCCTTCCTCATCTATCTCTCTATGCCTAATTCGAGTCGATGATATTGGCAATTCATCATCTACCAAGACCATTTTGATTATGATTATCTTCAATGGCTTTAATCTCCTAGCCTTTCTCAATTCATTATGCAGTATACGGGCAAAGAAGTTAATCGATCCCTTAATTATTCTAGTAGCTCTATAAACTAGCTTC
The DNA here is from genome assembly GCA_024256285.1 of archaeon. Lineage (GTDB taxonomy): Archaea > Thermoproteota > Nitrososphaeria > Nitrososphaerales > JACAEJ01 > HK02M2. The sequence continues at coordinate 234 of JACGUG010000109.1, read as the reverse complement.
AATAATCTCCAAGATGAAGTCTGTAACTGAGAGCTGAGCACCACATTTCTTACATTTAAAGCCGATATGCTTAATATCTCTTGCATACTTAAGCACCATCCCTCCATAGAGGATTTCACCACAATTGTTACATTGAATCTCAAAAGGGTCCTTAGACATAGCTACTATAAGGTTCTATCTGGCAGATGATAACTACATTTGTCAAGTCCATTAGACACTTTTGTAAGATTAACC
>JACGUG010000007.1 GCA_024256285.1 archaeon | reverse complement strand
CAGCAAATTAGAGAATAAGATTAGACTTATAAATCTTTTTCATTCTACATTTTTTTTAAAAATAAATATAATATTTTAAGGTAATTATTGTCATTATTTTATGCAATTCAGTAAAGTTTATTTGGTGAATATGATTATTCTTTTGCGTGGGTGTTATGCCAAAATATCCAGATAAGATAGACCTTTACGATGATAGAGGCAATCTAGTCGAAAGGGAAGTCCCGATCGAAGCAATATCTCCTCTATGGAACCCTGCTATAAAGAAGATGGCCAACATAGCCAAGAGATGTGCCGTAGTAAACTTGGAGGGTTTAGAGAAAGCATTAGGGGCAGGTGGGGTAGGTGGAGAACGTTGCATTATTCCTGGGAGAGAAATCAAACTGCCTATACTTGACAATGTAGATGCGATAACCGATGCATTGGAGAAATACATACAAGTTAAGCCAAAAGATGATACTGAGGTAACTAAAATTCAAGAGGGCAAACAACTTCTTGTTAAAATCCCAACTTTAAGAGTCGAATCATCTGTCGAATATACTACTGCTTTTACGGTTACAGCTGCTGCTTTATGTCAAGCATTAGTCGATATCTTCAAATTAGATCTATGGGATGCAGACATGATCCATGCTGGTGTTTGGGGAAGATATCCTCAATCTGTCAATCCCTTAGGTGCCTTTGTTGATACTCTCTTATCAGTGCCTCAGATGAATGAAGGAATGGGTTACGCTCTCAGAAATATAGTTTGTGCTGATATAGCCATAATTACTAGGAAGAACGCTTTAAATGCGGCTGCACTATCATCCATCCTTGAACAGACAGCTATGTTTGAAATGGGCGATGCTATAGGTGCATTTGAGAGACTTCATCTACTAGGACTAGCTTTTCAAGGTCTTAACGCAAATAATCTAGTTTATGACATCGTGAGAGAGAATGGAAAAACTGGTACAGTTGGAACAGTAGTTGCCAACACAGTCAAAAGAGCGATAGACGACGGGGTGATAAGACCGTTGGAGAAAGCTGGCGAATACACAGTCTACACAACAGATGACATGCCTAAATGGAATGCCTATGCTTGTGCAGGTATGTTGTCTTCCGTTATGGTACAATGTGGTTCTGCAAGGGCTATGCAACATTCGCCTTCTACGATGCTATACTTCACTGACATTATAGAGCGTGAGACGAGCCTACCTGGACCTGATTTCGGCAAAATAAACATGACAGCAATTGAGATGTCGTTCTTCAGCCATTCGATCTATGGAGGGGGGAACCCAGCAGTTTTCCATGGGAACCATATCGTTACAAGACATAGTAAAGGATTTGCGATTCCTTGTATAGCTGCAGGTGTGGCTTTGGATGCTGGAAGTGTATATTATACACCTGAGAAAATAAGTGGTGCCACTGGAGAAGTTCTAAGCGAAGTTCCAGAATTAAGAGAACCGATAAAGTACGTTACTGAGGCTGCTGTACGTATTAAGAGTGAAATCTGATTTAACTTCCACTTTCTTTTTTTATTTTAAATACTTTTTAAATCCCCTACCATATAGTTCATATGGGGATAGAAATGGAAATAGAGATAGTCCCCAAGAGATTGCTTTCGGCGGATACTGTAGAAGAACTTTTAAAAAAAATCGTCCAGCTTGGAGTGGTTAAAAACGTAATCTTGCAAGGTCCAAAACTCCCTCAATATGTCATAGTTCCTTCTAGGGAACATTCTTTGGGACTTAAAGTAGAGACTGGGCATGAGGATTTAAGAAAGATCAAATTTGGCGATGAAGAGATAGAATTGAAGGTAAAAGTTGGTCGAATCATAATTCAACCAATTAAAGATATCGACTTACATGACTTTTTGGAGAAATTGAAAGAAATTTGTGATGAACTATTACCTTTTGGATTCAATCTAAGAGTGAGTTTTTTACAAAAAGATGAGTTAATTTGAGCGATGAGGGAAAAGAGAGTAAGATTTACCGCTTAATTATCTTGCCCGGCATCCCATTCTCAATCATAGCAAAGCTAGCCAAGGAATATCATCTGAATATCGTGGAAGAAGAGGCATATATCAATCTTCCTGGCGAAGGAATGCCTATAAAAAAGAAGGTCTTAGCGTTTGAGTCTACAAGTAAGGAGAATCTTGAAAAAGTAAGGGAAAATCTAGTAGAGAATCTCGTTCAAAGAATTAAAGATATGTCAAGAAGGTATGAGAGTTAGTCAGCTCTAATACCTAACTGATTTGCGAATAGCTCTACCAGATCTAAGACCTCTAGATCCATTTTTGTTTCTTTTAGTGCGTCCTTGAAGTTTGTTAAGCAGAATGGACAAGAAGTAACCAAAGTATGCGCTCCCGTACTAGTTGCATCTTCCAGTCTTTTTATAGACATTTTTAGCGCCAAATCTGGCATTCCTGCTTTAACTCCTCCTCCAGCTCCACAACATCTTGCAGTTTCTTTACTTCTCTTCATTTCGACCAGCTTGAGTTTTGGAATTGCCTTTAGTACTGTGCGGGGGGCATCGTAGATGCTGCCTATATGACGACCTAAATGGCATGGGTCATGGTAAGTGACAACTTTTTCTAATGGAGCCAACTTGTTTGCATCGAGTTTAAAGTAACCCCTATTGACTAATTCAGCCAGATATTGTGTGATATGAATAACTTCAAAGGGCACTTCATAATATTTAGGCCAATCGATAAGGCTGGTGCGGTAACATCCTGCACAAGCGTACACAACCCTTTTTACTCCCTTCTCTTTAAAGGCATCGACATTATGCTTAACCAAATCCCGTATTATCTCTGTTTGCCCTGTTCTCAGTAGAGGAGAGCCGCAACACCATTCGTCGTTCCCAAGTAAAGTAAATTTGATGCCTAACTTTTGTAACAATCTCAATGTGAGAATCAAATATTTCTGCTGTCTATATGATTGAGTACAACCTACATAGATGCCTAAATCCGCTTTTTCTGCTACTTTTATATCTTCAGGTAGCCAATCCAATCTCTTAACAGGATCTTCGTTATACGGGTTGTATTTCTCTTTCACTCTTGTAAGGAAAACTTTCTGTTTTCCAAACGGTCCCATCCCCTGTTCTACGAACTCAGTTCTTATCTCCTCCCAAAGTTCAGGTGTATCTATCAAGGAACCGCAGACAGCGGCGCATGCCCCACATTCTGAACAAGCGTAAAAGACCCTCTTTAATTCCTCGATCTCACTTTCTGTAAGGTTCTTCTTTTTAGATGCTTTTCTCAGGAGTTGTATCTTTTTCGCTGGTGACACTACCGTATCCCCCAATTCTTCTACAGCAGGGCACCATTTCACACAAAGTCCGCATTTTGTACAAGCATCGAATTGCATCCTGAGCGAAGGTTTTAATCTTCGACGTAAAAGACTTCTAACTTCCATCCCCGATTTCGCCACTATCTTATATTTGTCTAAAATGTTAAATATATACTTGTTCCAACCAAAGGATCGAAGATGCCAATTGAAAGTACTCTTATAGATACACTTTATGTGTTTTTAATGACGATTCTGCCTTACATTGCTCTCGCAACACTTTTCTCCGGATTGATCTATCGAGGTACAAACTGGCTTAGATCACGCCAAAAATCGCAATTTGTAACACCTAAGAAATCATCGAGCACTCCAACGAAGATAGCGAATTTTATAAAGGGAATGATCTTAGAAGTCTTCTTTTTAAGAAAGGTTTATAGAGGCTCCTTTAAGCTGTGGTTAATTTCTTGGCCCACACATATGGCTATTCTGGGAATGTTCTTTGGTCACTTAAGATTATTTGCTGAATTAACTCCGATATGGGAACTATTCAACATGACTGAACAAGAAATCGAGTCCTTTTCTGCACTAAGCGGTTTAATAGTCGGAACGATCTTTGTTGCAGGTTTTGCACTTCTTCTTGTAAGAAGAACAGTAATTAAAGAAGTTAGAGAGATTTCAACTTTGGACGACTATCTTATATTGGTTCTTATATTGTCTGCAGGGTTATTTGGAATGGGCATGAGGCTAATTCCGGAAGGCCATATAATACTTTCTGAGTTCAGGACCTATTTCGTGAATTCACTTACTTTAAATCCAACACCCATTCCACCTTTTAATCCTTACTTTACACTTCATGCCTTATTTAATTACACGTTACTGATTTACCTTCCGTTCAGTAAATTGGTCCATATATTCACTGTCCCGATTACTGAGACCATAAAAGACGTTTTTTAAATCTCTTTAAGACGCTATATGAACTAAAGTTTGGAATGTGGTACTGGTAGGTCTAAGGCAAGGTAGAGCGACGATGCCTGTCGTAGTAAAAAATAAGGTGGCAGTATAAATTCACGTCTGGAGTCCCTTAACCTACTAACTTAAATTATATCTTTACAAGTAAATTCTATATGAAAAACTCGAAAGAATCTACAAGGGTTTGGCTCATAACAGGCAACCCAGGGGTCGGCAAGACAACGGTCCTTATGGAGACGATCCATATCATAAGGGCCCATGGATACGCAATTGGTGGGATGTTATGCAGAGAGGTTAGGGTCAAAGGCGAGAGGACGGGCTTCGAGTTGATGGATGTTGCTTCAGGACGAAAAGGAGTACTGGCATCTATCAAACTCAACACAGGACCCAAGCTTGGCAGATACCGAGTGAATCTCATAGACTTGGCTGAGATAGGGGTGAAGGGGTTGTTAAATGCCATCGATTTCTGTGATGTAATTGTATGCGATGAGATAGGACCTATGGAACTCTTCAGCCCTGACTTCAGGCGTGCAGTGAAAGTTGTAGTAGAAAGTGGAAAACCCATTCTCGGCATCGTACATAAGCGTCTTAACGATCCACTTATCCAAGAGTTAAAGTCGAAGCCCTTTGTTGAAGTGATAGAGGTCACAGAAGATAATAGGGTGAAACTCCCTAAAATATTGGCTGAGAGAATCTTATCGAAGGTCGAGGATGAATCCAATGCAAGCAAAAGGTTGTAAGATAGCAGGAGTGGATGATGCAGGCAGGGGCGCTGTATTGGGCCCTTTAGTGATAGCAGGAGTGTGCGTAAGCAAGGATAAGTTGAAACAATTGGGCGAGATAGGCGTGAGAGACTCCAAGTTACTATCTCCATACAGAAGGGCCAGGCTCTACCGTCAGATCATAGATATATCTGATGATGTATCTTTGATCAAACTTACTCCTGAGCAGATAGATGAGTATGTTTTGAGAGGAAAGAAGTATGAGAAGTTGAATTATCTTGAGGCCACCTCTATGGCAAAGGTGATAGAGCCATTGGATGCTGAAGTAGTATATGTAGATGCATCCGATGTAGATGTTGAAAGGTTCAAGCAAGATATTTTAAAATCTCTAAAAAGGAAGGTTGAGTTGATCTCAGTTCATCATGCTGATAGAATTTACCCTATAGTATCTGCGGCATCGATAATAGCAAAGGTGAACAGAGATCGTGATCTGTCTGAATTGGCTGATAAGTTTGGCTCTATTGGTAGCGGCTATCCTTCTGATCCTAGAACTATAAATTTCTTGAAAAGATGGCTGAGAGAGCATGGAGATCTGCCTCCCTTTGCCAGAAGGTCGTGGAAGACGGTAAAGAAGCTCCTTGATAAAAAGAGAGAATAACAAAGAGTATAGCGCCACGGGAGAATGTGAAGTGAAGGTATATGATCCTAAAAAGTTCGCTTCCTAAACGGGGATCGTGTGCTCAAATCTCACCCGAAGTGCTTTAAATAAACATACAGTAGAAGATGTTTAAAGTTTAGTTATAACTGATCAGGCATATCCTCTGCACAAAAGATACACCTCACTACTCTGAGGCCTGCTTGCTGGAGGCTTTACGATGATCACTGATTTAAAATCCTTCTTGAGCCGATCCAATAAAGCATCGAACCCCTCTCCTTGAAAGATCTTCAGAACAGCAGAGCCCCTCTTCTTGAGTATGGATGGGAAGAGTTCGACAACCCTTGAGGTCAGATCTATCTGCCTTGCAACATCGAGCTCCCATATCCCAGATAGACTCTGAGATAGATCGGATGTAGCTACATCTGCCTTCTTTGGCAACCTCTCCATGATCTTATCTTCAATATTCGAGTCTTTCACGTCGGTAACAAGGGTCCTCACATTTTCAGCGATGAGCTTTACTGGTTTCAGGTCTATCCCAAGAGCAAAACCCTTGGTTCCTATAGCCTTCGATATGTACTGAAGCCATCCTCCAGGTGCAGAACCGAAGTCTACAACTACATCGTTACGCTTAAGGACCCTGTACTTTTTGTCTATCTGCATGAGCTTGAAGGCCGCCCTGCTTCTATAGCCTTCTCTCTTCGCTATCCTTCTGTAACTGTCTCTCTTCGCTTGATCCAGCTTCATTTAAGATATTATAACAGCATCTACGTATAAAGTTTAGGAGTCTTCTTCGCTGCTCTGCTTTTCACAGTACTCCTGAAGCACCCACTTCTCAAGCTCGGTACATTTGTAGGGGGTCACTATACCGTCTGAAGAGCATTTTTCTTCATCGTGGCAGACTATGCAGGGAGACAACTCTATAGACTTTATCTGGACGGGTAACTTCAAGGGGATCAGGAGGTATGTCCATCTTCCATCATCCAAGACCTTCTCTCTTCTTATTATATTCCTCTTCTCGAGCCTTATAGCCAGCCTCGATCCATCCCTACTTGTAAGCCCAAGCTCCTTCCAGAGATTACTCTGTAATATCCCCTCCTTTCCATGTTCGATTATGAGCTTGTAGACTTTAGATGTTAGGTCGAGGTTCTCTTCTTCCATCCCTATACCCTATATGTTAATTATATCAACCAAGATTTAAGCTCTTATGGTACCTGTCGGCAAGGGTCTTGTCACTATCTTTTGGTATAACTTTGAGGCACTGTCTTATCAAAAAGTTGTTAAGGATCTCTCGGCTTCTATTCCTGATCGTAACCTCTGTCACTTCAGCGGTCTCCGCTATCTCCCTCTGAGGAACATGAGCCCCTGATAGTATGGAAGAGATGTATACGAAAGATGCTGCTATACCAGCAGGCGCCTTGCCGTCAAAGATCTTGGAGTCAGATATCTCAGACATAAGGTGGATAGCCAACCTCTCCACCTTTGGGTCTATCTTTATGGTGTTCACCAGTTTAGAGATATATTTCCCTAGAGATAGAGGGGGGACGTAATCTTTCTCAGTCTCTTTCAGTACAAGTCTGTAGTACTTCGCTATAGTCCTCTTATCTGCACCTGTAGCCCTGCTAACTTCCTTTAATGAACGGCCGACTCTACATTTCCTACAGGCTAAGTATATGGATGCCCCAGCCATACCCATTATGGACCTGCCCTTCGCCACCTTTTTCTTTGCCAAGATCCTGTAGGTGTGGGCCGCTGTCTCTGTGACTGTATTGGGCAGGTTGAGATTGTTGGAGATTTCGTTTATCTTAGAAAGGACGGCAGATAGACTCCTCTCTTCCGAAGAGGCGGTCCTTATCCTTCTCTGCCATTTCTTCATCTTCTTAACGCTCATGCGCATGTAAGGACTCAGGGACGTCCCATGTGAATCCTTCAGTTCGGTTCCTATCACAGTTGTCAGTCCATTATCATGTAATGAGAGGGTTCGAGGTGCTCCAACCCTAACCTTTCTTTCCTTTTCCTCTAAATCCATGGCTTTCCATTCTGGTCCTTGATATTCGTTACGATCTTCTACTACAAACCCGCAGGATGAACAGATGAGTTCTCCCCTGTCACAATCCCCTATGATCGATTTGCCACAGATAGGGCAGGATTTTTGAAAATCTCTATTTCTTCCTTTCAATCTTCACACCTTTTCTCGTTTTGGCTGAGATCATAACTTTATTACCGGCTGTCCTCTCTACCCTTTCAGCCAAAGGAATAGCAGTTGCATAAGGAGATTTTACAGGTCCAATAAGCTCCGTCACCTTCGCCAACTTTCTTCCCTTAGAATCAAACAAAATAGTTCCAGGTTTTATCCATCGGTCTACTTTAACTATCAAGCGACCACTTTTAGCCAAATGGACAACCTTACCAACTTCTTCCAATTCGGGTAGTTAATGACTCCCTTACTTTTAAACTAATTGATGAATGATGAGATATATTCGAAAAGTTGAGTAAAATTATGATTTTTATGTAAGTAGTCGATATAATGCCTAATTTTCTGAATAATCAGATGCCACTATCCACATATATCATCGAGTGCCCTCCACTCTAAATATCCGTACGTGCTAAAACCTTATTTAAGGGTGTAGATATCTTCTTTAAAAAAGAAGTAGATCGGGTTTTGGAGCTTGTTTGGGAAAAGCCTGTTATAGTATTCTATAAAGAGAGGTTTAAGAAGCCTGAAAGAAAAGCATTTGCGGTCGTAAGGGCTAAGAGGCTCGTAATTTCGAGGGGCGAAGAAGGTGCCAAATTTAGGGGAGATATAAAAGATTTCTTCCCCTTTATGGGGGACATAGACTGCATCTCTTCAACTGAAGAGATATATGATAGATACGTTCTATGCTGGCAAGACGACAAAGAGGATGATCTCAGCAAAGCTTGGAGGAGATTAAATGGTGTGACATTCCCCGCTGGGATTACCTTCACAACCGACGAAAAGGGCAAAAGAACCTATAACGCCAATTTCAAGGCAGAAAGTGGAAAGTTAAATTAAGACGGCCATAAGTGCACGTTCTTCTTGACAGATTAGCAGTTTCTATCTTATCTTATATAGAGTATAGAGGTTTGGAGAGAATCATAGATTTTAATTGATCAGAAGATTAAAGGTGAGGGAGCACAGCTCAGGTAGAGCAGGTATTACAAGACTTATAGTAGGAGGAATGCATGGTAGAGAGTATGAGGTCAGTAGCAAGATTCTAGATAAGATTAAGCCGAACCCTTCAGAGGGTCGGGTCATCGTGGTCCCTAACGTAAACATCTCTGGAAGGAGGTATGTAAGCACCACGAACGAAGATTACATAAAGAGCCCAGCAGGTAGAGTGTATCTCTCGATCTTTGAGAGGTACAAGCCCGATGTCGTTGTTGAGCTACATATATTCAACTCTAAGAGCTATAAAAATCTGGTAAGCCCAGATAGAATCTATAAAAGAGGGGTGCCGAGGCTAATGCCTTACAGATCAGACCTGCCTATAGAGGATCAGATCTTGCATGGAGGGCCTCCACCCTTTGTCAAGGATAGATTTAAGGAGCACGCATCTTACATAACTCTGGAGATACATGAGAAATATGGGAAGGAAGCTGAAAAGACCTTGCTCTTCATTCTAAATTCTGTAATAAATTCTAATAGTGTCAAGGAGATAAGGGAGAAACTTAAGGAGAGGTACAGAGAATCCATGGAAAAGGCAGGGAGACTGCTTCGTGATTATCTATCAAGGGCGGATTAAAAAATCGATGATTGAACCCTGGATTTCTATCCTACCCTTTATTTTTATATTGCTCACCTCTAACTACGGTCAAAGCCTTGGAGATCTCTTTTAACGCTACAGATTTCGGCTTAACCTTCTCGATGCATATATAACCAGAAGGGGCCCAACCTCTCTTTGGGTAGGATGCTACAAAGGGCTTAGGCTCATACCCCGCAATTTTGGCAGCCTTTACAAGCTCGTCCAAAGCTGGGTTCTTGACTGATAGATTGAGGGGGGCTCTCCTCCCTTCCGATCTTTTCAGGCTGGAGTTGAAGTAGTCCAGCCACAGGACCAGCAGGTTGTAATCCTTCAATCAACTTCACATGGATTCAAGAGATGCTCATAGATAAAAAGTTCGTGGGGCTCTTACCTAAGAGTTTAGGAGTGAAAGATGCCACTATTTGATCAGAATAGCGTTCACTACACTGTCTTGCCCAGGTCTCGATCCGACTCTTGCCATTCCCAACTCTGTTTCGATTATGGCACCCTTGGTTATTACACCACGCCTATCATAGTCTCTGTTGGCCACGTTCTTGATCACCTTGAGGATCTTTATCTTCTTAACTTTCTTTGTAGAAGGGTCAAGGACATTTGCATAAGAGGCCCTCTTAAGAGACAATTTTATGTTGCCTCCTCTGACTCTTCTCTTGACAACTTCATCGTCTCCTAAAGTAGTCTCAGCAGGGTATCTTTTGATCTCGTAGGCCCTCCTCCCTCTGTAAGGGGTTCTTCTGCCACCTGTTGGCTTGCGCTTGGCTAAGTTCTCGATGGGTCTAAGGGGCAAAGGCTCACCACATATCAGGTTCTGTAACGCTTACTTAAATCTTAGGTTTCTTTGGCTTTTTGATGATAGATCTTTCCCTTTAGAAGCCCTCTCCTCCCTCTGAAGACCGATCTTAAAGAGTTGCTTCTTCATGACTTCGATATCGCTACTTAGCCCAAAATACTCAGAGAAAGCCGGTGTCGTCCTGTAGACTTTGGTCCTTCCAGACGGCTCCCCTGATATGAAACCGAGTTTCTCCAATGTCTTAAGGTGTGAGTAGGCATGCTTCCCCCTTCGTTCAACAAGGTCCAAGCGAGATATGGGTTGAAAGTAGGCAACGTAAGAGAGGGTCTTGAGGGTTGAGGGGGAGATCAGAGGCTTCATCGAGAACTTCTTGGCTACAGGGTTGTACTTCTGTCTCAGTTGCATGGCAAACCTTCGATCTTCGAGCTCCACGATCTCTATAGCCTTTAAAGTCGAGTTTACAATCCTAGCCAGATTCCTAGCAACCCTTACAGCCCTTCTCGTGGATGTAATGCGTGCAGCGGAAGTCAGTTCTTTTGGAGAGAGGGGACGGCCGGCTGCGTAAAGGGCAGACTCTATTCTAGCCTGAATTTCACCATCATCGAGTGATGTATTGAACCTCTCTCTTGACTTTGATATCTTCACCCACCTGCTCCAAAGTTATGATACCTTCTGTTGCAATGAACAGTAAAAGGATGAAAGATCGAACTGCGTCCAAAAGTTGCATCCCACGGACGTATTCACTGAAGAGGATCTCCTCTTTCTTTTTCAATTCACTCAAAAGATCGGCCCTAAATGAGGAGAGGAGCGCCTCTATCTGAAGGGAGAAGGGGTCTACCTCCGGCAAGGGCTCAGGCTCTATGAGGCGCTTAGGCTCCTCTTTCTTGGGCTCTGAAACTACCTTCTTTATAATTCTCTCAAGGATAGATATCAGCTCGTCTAGAGATGTCGAGTAAAGCTCATGTCTGAAGGGCATCTCAAAAGTCGGGGGTTCAAGGGATTTGATGGGCTTCCTCCCTCTCTTGACCTTGAGCTTTTCAAAGAGGAAGAGGGTCTCGACCTTTAACCTATAGATCAATGCTGAAGATATCACTGCTGAACCACAAAGACGAAGGTCCAGCAACTCAGAGCCTTCTATCATGGATGAGAAGATCTCTAAAAGGTTGGCGATGTCCAACTCCCAAGGCTTCTGCTTCTTGATGGCTTCAGGGTTCACCAAGAGGTTAAGGGGAGGCCTTGAAAGTGAGTGGCGGTCAACCACTTCTAACCATCACCTCTAAATCGGGCTTATACTTGACAACTCTAGATAACCCATTTTTATTGTAGACTCCGTATGTGGTGGATGCACGGGTTATCATGGATGGTTTCAGTGTAATCAAGATTATCTGGGAATTTACCGATCTTTCCTTTAAAAGGTCTGCAAGCCTTTCAAGGTTTACAGCATCAAGATGAGCATCTATTTCATCGAAAAGATAGAAAGGAGAGGGGTATACGGATTGGATGGAGAGTATGAATGTCAAGGCAGTGACCGTCTTCTCCCCACCACTGATAGATGTCGACTCTCTTGGAGCCTTGCCCGGGAATTGAGTCATAAGGAAGATACCGCTCGAGAAGATGTCACTCGAATCTTCTATCTCAAGCCACGCAGACCCCCCTGTCAGATCACTGAATACAGACCTTAGCTCTCTATCGATCTTCTCAAAAGCGCTGATGAACACACGCTTCTTCTCTGCTTCAACACCCTCTATAAAACGGACTATAGCGTTTCTCTCGCTCTCCAATTGGTTCTTTCTAAGAGATATGTTCTTGTAACCAGTTATTATCTCTCTATAGTTACGGTCTGCCAAGAGGTTCACACTATCTTTGAGTTGAGAGTGTTCAAGGCTTATCTGTTCAAGTATCTTCTCGGCGCTATCGAAGGTCTTCGATGGCTCGTAGTACCCCAATGATGACAATTCGTTCAAGATTCTTTGCTCTCTATCGGACAATGACTCTAAGTTTCTTTTGGTGAAGAACAACTCCTTTTCTAGACGGCTTATCGATCGCAAGAGGCCATCTCTAGCATTGTGGAGGTCTTTCAGCCTGTTTTCGTAATCTTCTAAGATCGGCTTTGACTTCTTCTTCGATTCTATCAAGTGCGATTCCTTGAGCTTTAATTCATCGAACTCTTCAGATAAGCCTTTGAGTTCTAAGCGGTCTTCCTCTAAAGACCTTATCTTCTCATCCCTCTCTTCCTCTAATCGTGATACCTGCTCGATCAACCTTTCGCTACTAGGGCGCAAGATATTCTCCAGATTTGCCTTTTCTCTTGTCAGATGAGTAACAAGCTCACGGATCTGGGAGGAGATACTCTCTATCAGGTCGTTAAGAGATTTCTTCTTGCCATCAAGAAGCCTGATCTCTTCGTTCATGGACTGAATTTCAAGCTCAGAAATCTTTTCATCATATTCCTCCACTTTCTTCAGACTCTCTGCGTGAATCGATGAAGCCTTCTCTATCCTCTTCTCTATTCTTTTTAATCTGTCTTCAAGCTTCTCTATCTTCTTAAGGATCGTGCGTTGAAGTCTGAGGTACCTCTTCAAGAAATTTTTGATGTCGGTCAGCTGAGTCGTTAAGCGCTCAAGCATCAGAGTCTTCTGGATCTTCTCCCTATTCAATTTCCCAGACTGATCCTCGAGCTGGTTTAGATAAGACCTTCTCTTGGCGATTATCTTTTTCAATGAGTTTGAGGCTTCCTTTACTGCTGAAAATGAAGCTTCGTCACGAATCAGATCGATGATAGCGTCTAACTTTGCGATGTAACCGGTCTCGAAGGCTGAGCCCTTCGGTTCAAAAAGGTCGCCATTTAAAGTAACTGCCCTAAAGCCCCTTGAAGAAGCGATAAAGGCTGCTTTATGTGAGCTTACCAAGACCGTATCGCCGAAGACGAAGTTGACAGCGCCCTCCAGACCCTCCTTTGTAGAGATGAGGTCGGAGATGAGGCCTAAGGATCCTTCGATTGGAGGGGGGGTCACGGGGGCTATGTTCGAGACTTCTGAGAGGGGGATGACCACCAACCTGCCCATCTTCAGCCTTTTTGTAATCTCGGCAATCTTTAACATAGCCTTGAGATTCTTTACTACTATGGCGTTCATCCACTTTCCAGCGCTTGCCAAGATCACCGCCTCATGCCTTTTTTCGTATTGGATCAGATCACCCAGCTTGCCTATGAGATCGTCTATAGCCCCAGCCTCTGCCAACTCTTCTAACTTTTTCAAATTCGATTCATGTGAGGCTACGCTCTCTACAATAGAGCGTTGTGCTTCGTATCTGAGGACTGCTTCGCTTGCTCTATCCAGAGTTGACATTGCTTTTGTGATCTCGTCCACAAGCTCTGTTCTTCGATCTGACAAGGAGGCAAGGGATGTATTCACCTTGTGCAGAGATTCTTGCTCAACTTCTTTTAAATGCTGAAGCTCCGAGAGGCTCTTTTCTAGTCGACCCAGAGTCTCTAGGAAGGAGTTGGACTTCTCCTTTAATGCACCAAGCTTTTCAGATGTCTCTGATCCAATAGTCTCCAATTCAGTGATTTTGGCGGACAGCCTCTCGACTACCTCCCTTTTCTTCATTATCCTCTGTTGTAATCTCTCAGCACGCAGATTTGCCTTGGACAAAGAGGCGTCCAGCCTTTTCCTCCTATCCTGAATCGTCGAAAGTTCTTCGGTAGCCTCTTCTTTATTCTTCTCCATCTCTCTTAGATTCTCTGTTAACCCTTCGACCTGCTTCTCTGCAACCTCTAACTCCTTTAACTTTTCATCACGCATCTTGTAGAGAGTCGGTAATGTTTCACCGATTCTTTCGACCGTGATTTCATTCTCTTCTATCGTCGTTCTTAGCCTATCGATTTCATTCGAAAGCTTGGCGATAGCAAACTGCAACTCTAAATGCTTTGCACCCGACTCATCAAGAACGCTTGTAAGGAATTCGTTGCGCTCATCCCCTAAAGATCTGATCTGGCTTTCGATGCTTTCTCGCTTAGATCTTAGCTCCTTCAACCTTTTAGAGTGTCTGTCAACCAAATCTTTCTGATCGAAGACCTCAGCCCTAACAGATTCAAGATTCTTGGAAAGTATCACAGATTTCAACCAACTTACCTCTTTCTCTAGATGCTTCAGCCTCAGTTGATCGCTCCTTTCACCCTCTAAGGAGTCTACCCTATCCTTGATTTCACCTATCCTCGCTAGAGCTACTTGCAACCTAAGGTCTGCTTCCTTGAGTTGCTTTTCAGCATCAGCCTTCTTTTCATCGAATTGTGCGACGCCCACGACACTTTCGATCAACCTGCGCTTTTCATCGGACGACAATTCCGAGATTCTTGTGATCATCCCCTGAGGTATGATATTGAGGCCCGTTGAGGAGATCGTGGCGACATCAAGGATCTTTGATATCGTATCCTTTCGAACACGCTTCCCATTTAAAAAATATGCACCCTCTCCACTTTCCTTAATTTCCCTTGATATGCGTACAGTATCAGAGTCCACTGGGAGTAGTCTGTTGACGTTGTCGAAGGTTAGCCTTACTTTTGTGCTCTTTGTCGAGCTTTCTGTGATATCAGACCTGAGGGATTTTAATGTGTTTATCCTTAAAGACTTGGGGCTGCTCTCTCCCATACAGAACCTGATGGAATCTATTATATTGCTCTTGCCAGAGCCGTTTGGACCGGTGATTACGTTAAGACCTTCTTCAAGCGTTAAAGAAGTCTTCCTACCCCCAAAAGACTTGAAGTTGAATATCTCCAATCTTTTTATATGAGTGCCTGTCTTAACGCCAGATATCATCCTCCCACCAGACCTTTGATAAAGAGAGCAAAAGAGAGCAAGATGACTAAATAATCAGAAATTCTCTCTCCAATCAAGTCTATTACGCATGTGTGTGCTCCCCTCGAGTTTATAAGTGTAGGTCTACAAATTTTTGACCTTTGTGTTTAATTAATAGCATGTAATTTTTTACTTTTGTCGACGAAAAAGAATATTTAAGCCAAATTTATAAAGGTAGTTGCAATCCTTGTAGACATGCTTACAAAAAGGAGAAGATCACTTTTAGAGAGGGCAAGGAAGAAGGGTTATGATATAGTTTGTTCAGCAACGCCTCAAAATGTGTTTTACACCACTGGTTTTTGGGGGGACGGTACTGCTGTCATCAGCCAAGATGGAACAACCTTGTTCACAAACCCTTTGGAAGGAGAGAGAGCGAAACGTTCTGCAAAGGACTGTGATGTAATCGTCAGTGAAATGGGAAAGAGCCTAAAAGAACTGGTTTTGAGGCACGTCTCTTCCAAGGGTAAAGTATGCTTTGACGGTGTGCAGATGCCTTTACAAATTGCCATCAAGAAGGCTCTGAAAGAAGACGCCATCTTCGATCCAGATGTCTTCTACTCTGTAAGAAGGATAAAAGATGAAGGGGAGATATCTGCCATCGCTCAAGCTGGGAAGATAATGGATGAACTGTTCAACCATGCCTTGACTTTGATAAGACCCAAAGTTAGAGAGAGGGATTTAGCTGCCGAACTCTTGGCTAAAGCTGTATCGTTTGGATGTGATCTACCAGCCTTCTCTTCCACTCAGAACCCGATGATAGTTGCCTCAGGACCCAACTCAGCCTTCCCCCATGGGGATTTGACAGAAAGAAGGTTATCAGAAGGCGATGTGGTCGTCATCGATATAGTCATAAGGTTCAAGGGTTATGTAATCGATACCACAAGAACCTTTGCTTTAGGAAGGGTCGAAGATGAAATCAAAGACGTATACGAAGTGGTCAGGTCTGCTCAGGAGGAGGGCATCAAAGCGGTAAAGCCAGGCACGATCACTGGAGATATAGATAGAAAGGTAAGGGAGGTCATAGACGAAAAAGAGTATGGGAAGTTCTTCATTCATAGTACAGGACACGGAGTTGGGTTGGACGTTCATGAACCTCCTTCTCTTAAAATTGGTGGAAAAGAGGTTCTACAGAAGGGAGAAGCAGTAACTGTGGAGCCTGGGATCTATATGCCAGATAAGTTCGGCATAAGAATAGAGGATACAGTTCTTGTGTCAGAAAAGACGAAGCCCTTTACAAGATTTACGAAGGATCTCTTGGTGTTAGGATGAGTTTAAATCAATCAAAGGAATCTGAGCTTCAACTCCCTCGTCTTCTCATCCTGTGTAAGGCTTCTAGATATGAGTCCAGCTTCGACCCAGACAGCGTTGACGATGGCGCAAGGAACAAGACATGTCACAGTTACGTTGCTATTCTTTGCGGAGATAAAAATTGGATTCTCATCGAAGCTCATGCAAGCATCCTTGATGTCGATTTCTTTTAAATTCTCAGCCAATCTTCTGATGTATTCACAGTCACTCTCTATTATTATGTCTATCTTGCTAGAAGAATCTTTCTCAGCCGTCACCATGGCTTTTTTACCACAGATAGGTATATCGACTGAAACCTTTGTGACCAATTATCCTTAGCCTCCCTTCACACTTTATTTTTGAACTGAGAAGCTGTCGATCAATTCTAGTATCTCTGGCATGTTGAGTCTGTAGAGAACCCATTTTCCTTTGCGTCTCTTTTTAACTATCCTCTCCCTTTCAAGTATGTTCAAATGATGTGAGGCATTAGTTTGGGTTAGGCCGAGGGCGACCATGACTTCACAGACGCACATTTCCTTTTTCGCCAGCATCTTCACGATTCTCAGCCGAGTCGAATCGGATAGTGATTTGAAGAACCGTTCTTTTGCCTTGAGGTAGTTCTCTTCCCCCACACTCGCAGCCAGACATCTCAGTTCTGAAGCATACGCTCCAATATTCTCAGCTTTACATATCTCAGAAGAGATCAGGCGCTTCAACCTTGCCTCTATCGTCTTACTCATATCTATTATTAGTTATATCAACAAACTTAAATATGTTGTTATAAAGTCCTCTATTGTAGAGACGAATCCTTATGACTGATAAGGTCAGCGGTCGACTTCCACTACTCAGTAGGTTTCTTACGCTCTGGATATTCTTGGCTATGATGCTCGGCGTTGGATTGGGATACGCCTTCCCAGAAATCTCAGATATCATTAACTCCTTGAGTGTAGGAACAACGTCTATCCCTATAGCAATAGGTTTGATATGGATGATGTATCCTCCCTTGGCAAAGGTCAGGTATGAGGAGATGAATAAGATAGTGAGTGCTAAAGGCTCAAAAACCATGCTGTCCTCTTCTCTCGCCCTGAATTGGATAGTAGGACCCCTTTTGATGTTCTTGCTGGCTTGGATATTTCTCGCCAACTACCCAGCTTTTAGAAACGGAATAATTCTCGTAGGGTTAGCAAGGTGCATAGCTATGGTGATAGTCTGGAACGACCTCGCAGACGGAGATAACGAGTGGGCTGCAGTACTTGTAGCTCTAAACTCCGTCTTCCAGATAGCTTTTTACTCGATCTTAGCCTACTTTTACATAACCTTTGTAAGCTCTTGGATTTCGGGAGAAGGAATGTTAGTCGATATCTCGTTAATAGAGATTGCCAAGTCTGTGGCAATATACTTAGGGATCCCTTTCTTCGGAGGAATGCTGACCAGATTTTATTTGATAAGAGCTAAGGGAAAAGCGTGGTACGAGAACATCCTTATGCCGAAGTTAAGCCCTACTTCTCTCTTCGCCCTTTTATTCACAATAGTGGTTATGTTCTCACTTAAAGGCGACTATATAGTAAGGTTGCCCCTTGACGTTGTAATGATAGCAACCCCTTTGGTAGCCTATTTTATCATAATGTTCTTTGCATCATTTGCCTTAGGTTATTACTCCAAGCTGGATTATAGAAGAACTACCACTCTTGCTTTTACAGCAGCCAGTAACAACTTCGAGTTGGCTATAGCCGTTGCAGTTGCTGTGTTCGGTTTGGCTTCTAAAGAGGCCTTTGCTACAGTAATAGGGCCGTTGATAGAAGTGCCTGTCATGATAGGCCTCGTAAACGTAGCTTTATGGGCAAAAAAGCGTTTATTCATAAAAGGAAATTAGGCCCGCCAAGCTCTCTTAAAGCCTTTTTGATCGATCTACAACCAGATTTCCATGAGGCAGATGCGTATAAAATGGTTTCATTACGATCTTCTTTCATGTTCCTTTAAGATCGTATCGATTATCCTCTTTGCTACGATCTGTTTTGATGAGAGGGGGACATGGATAATATTACGGGTGCTGTTTATTATGAATACCTCATTGGTATCAGTCCCAAAACCAGCGCCTTCCCTGCTCAGATCATTTGCTACTACAAGATCTGCCTTCGATGTCTTCAAAAGCTCATAGGCTTTATCGATGAGTTCTTCTTCTGATAATCCATACTCTGCCTTGAAGGCTACCAAAAATATCTTAGGAGAAGACTCTCTAGCTTTTTCGATTATCTTTGGCAGAGGTTTGAGCTTGATGTTCAATTCACCGACTCGGCTTGAAAGTTTGTGATCATGCTTCGTTTCAGGGATGAAATCTGTAACAGCACTGGCAGATACCAGCACATCGTATTCTTCAACTTTGAGCTCAGAGATCACTGCATCATACATCTCTTCAGTGGTCTCCACATCTATGACCTTTGCACCCTGAGGGGGAGGCACTATCCCACGACCGTAAATCAAAGTGACTTCGGCACCTCTCCTTAAGGCTTCATTGGCTATGGCAACCCCCATCTTTCCAGAGCTCTTGTTAGTTATGATTCTGATGGGGTCGATATGCTCCAAAGTCGGACCTGCTGTCACCAAGATCCTGATCCCCTTCATATCCTTGACAGATAGTCTTCTGATGACAGCCTCGACTATATCGTCTACACTCACCATCTTCGCCTTGCCTTCTTCTATTCTTGGACCGACGAACTCTACGCCCAAGGAAAGGAGCTTCTTGACGTTCTCACTCAATATCGGATTGTCGTACAAGGGTTCATGCATGGATGGGACTATGATTATAGGTATCTTAGACCCAAAGGCTGTTGAAACAACGGTGGTGACAGCCGTATCGTCTATACCACATGAAATCTTGCTTATCGTATTCGCAGTGGCAGGGGAGACCAGCACCAGATCGGCTTTATTCTTATGTACTCCAGCCAGGGCTACATGCTCTATCTTACCAGTCAATTCCGTCACTACTGGGTTTCCAGTAGCCCATTCCATCAGGTTTGGATGTATGATCTCTTGAGCTTTTTGAGACATTACAGCATAGACTTCAGCTCCATGCCTCATAAGTTCACGAGCTATCTTCGGACATTCACATGCAGAAACGCTGCCAGTTATGCATAGGGCTACCTTCTTACCCTTCAGCTCTCGTCCCTTTGTACTCATTATGTCTTTAGAAGGATGGATCATGATACCACCTTTTACATCCTTACTTCTTCTTGATGGATTCTTGAAGCTTCTCAAACTCAGACTTATCCATATGGTAACAGTGCTGATCGGCTGGAAATATGCCTTTCTGGACTTCTTCTCTATACGTCTCCAAGGCCTTAAGAATCTCTTCATTCAGGTTGGCATACCTTTTTACGAACCTTGGCACGAATCTATCGAATAAGCCAAGGAGATCGTGTAACACGAGTACTTGCCCATCACAATCTGGACCTGCGCCTATACCTATAAGAGGAACTTTTACTTTATCGGCGATCATCCTTGTAACTTCAGTCGTTATAGACTCAAGGACTATCAAGAAGACACCAGAATCTTCGAGAGCCTCTGCATCTCGAATTATCCTCATGGCTTCCACTGCCTCTTTTCCCCTCACTTTGTAACCACTGAAGAAGGTGGCTGTCTGAGGGGTCAGGCCTACATGCCCCATCACGGGTATCCCTGCATCGACGATAGCCTTGACGGTATCCCTCATTACGACCCCACCTTCAAGCTTTACAGCATCGCAACCCCCCTCTTTTATGAAGCGACCTGCATTTCTGATGGCATCCTCTTTCCCTACATTGAAGGACATGAAGGGCATATCGCCCACGATGAGAGAACGTTTTACCCCTCTCTTTACAGCCTTGCAATGGTGGATCATCTCATCCATCGTGATAGGTATAGTCGAATCGTATCCCAAGACTACCATGCTACAAGTATCGCCGACAAGTATGATTTCTATACCAGCCTTATCTGCCAGAAGGGCTGTAGGGTAGTCGTAGGCAGTGACGGCCGTGATCTTCCTCTTTTCTTCTTTCATCCTAAATATATCAGAGATAGTCAGTTTTACCTTTTCCATTCTCATCATCTTTATACAGATTCTTCTAAATCGGATAAAAATCTCAAGATATGCTTCTTCTTAAGGTGAGGCATCACAACCAATCTTATATAATTCGAGGTGAAGGAGACAGCCCATCCCCTTTGCTTCAATCCATCTGCCAATCTTTTAGGCCCTACGGATCGGGAAGCCAAACCAACTATGTTCATAGTAGGCTTTATTATCGGATATATATTCTTCGATCTCTCAACCTTTTTGACGATCATATGTGTCAGGTCCATACATCTCTTGACTATCTTCTGGTATCCTTCTCTGCCCATGTGTTTAAGGATGGCCCAGACAGCCACTACCGATGCACCAGACCTTGTCCCCAGAATCGTATGTTGAGTTACCCCTCCAAGGGATAGGTAAGGGGCTCTCACGCCCACAACCCTCATAAAATCTGAATCCCTAAATAGTATCCCGCCTGCTGGGATGGGAGCAAGGCCCATCTTATGAGGATCGGCTGTGATAGAGCAGACACCTTTCAGCTTGAAGTCGAAATCTGGAGAATCGTAGCCGACATCCCTTAGAAAGGGGAGGACAAAACCCCCAAAAGATGCATCCACATGAAGGTATATGCCGTGATCCAAGGCTATCTCTGAAAGATCGGATATAGGGTCTACAACCCCCAATTCGGTCGATCCTGCTACACCTACGATGGCTACCGTATTGCTGGTTATGGCTTCCTTTACAGCTTTTATATCGACTCGAAAGTTTTCATCGAGCCCAACCTTCACCAACCTAAGGCCAAGGAGGTCTGCAGCTTTATCGAAGGAGAAATGGGCCGATTTTGGGACTATGACTTCGGGTCTATCCTTTTTAGATAGATTCCTTGCTACCCTCATAGCCGTCAAGTTCGCTTCAGTCCCCCCTGAGACTATGTAACCTGAGGCATCTTGTTTTGAGAGTAACGATCCTATCATGCTTATGGCTTCTCGCTCGAGCTTTACAGTTCCAGAAAAGAGATGTAGATCGCCAAGGTTCTTCTCCATGGACTTGGAATAGACCATCTTCGCAAAGGGATGGGGGGATGTGCACATCGAGCCAAGGATTCTTCCAGAACCGTAAGTCATGTCCTCTTGGAGATATTCGTCAAGCAATTTTAGAACGACCTCCTTCGGCAGTCCTCTATAATCCATGGTCAAAGTGAATCCACCTAATCTTGATGAATTTTAGACGTCCGGCGATCGTTCCAGGGCTTCTGGATAAATTTCGTTTCTCTCTGTGATCTCCATCAACCTCTTAGCTATGAATCTATTGCATTCTATCAAGTTCTTTTCATTGTCAAATCT
This sequence comes from archaeon, assembly GCA_024256285.1. Taxonomy (GTDB): domain Archaea; phylum Thermoproteota; class Nitrososphaeria; order Nitrososphaerales; family JACAEJ01; genus HK02M2. Next base: position 20,574 of record JACGUG010000007.1, on the reverse strand, counting down.
CCTGATCATCCTCCAGAGCTCTCTTTTACTCTTGAGTCTTAGCCTTTGAACTTCTTTTATGAGTAGAGGGATTACACGGATTATGTTGTCTACGATTGTGATAGAGGCATGGCGTGCTGTACGTGAGAGGGGGTTGAGGTCGATGGCTATAACACTCTTACCCATCTTACGGAGAGCTTCTGTTCTATCACCGTCTTCTAAGGGTACCAGCACCACATCGGCAGAGTATATGCCCTCCACGTCCACCTTTCTACGCTCACTGCTAAGCTCTGGTATCCTAGCCGACGACATCTCTCCAACCCCTAAAACTTCTTTTGCTCCAGCGTTTATCAGAGCCTTCTTTATAGCCATCTCTCTCTCAAAAGAACGGTAAAAGAGGTTTACCTCGATCTTGCTCCCAGTGAGCTTAGCCAGCTCTACCACCTCTTTGGCAGAAAGGGCTGTGGAATTTCCATTCATAGAGATAACTGGATGCTTAGCTAGAAGCATAGCCACTCCAGCAGCTCTTATGGCTCTAAGGGCGGGTTCTATGGTCTTCTCGCCCAAAAGGTAGTCGAAGGCTTCGCCCCTTCCGTGAGCTATCAGTCCTTGAGGGACAACGATCCCAAGCCTGTAGTGCATGACAAGCATTTCACGAATCCTTAAAGATTCAGCCCTTGGGTGATCTGGAGGAACTTCTATCTCTTCCTTCATAAAAGCCTAGCCCCCTTCGTGTCGATAGAGCAAAAAATCACATCCTTCTCAGACCTTGCATGCTTGTGGAATATTTTAGCCAGCTCTTCTGCCTCATGGGTCTTCATAAAAGAGAAGAGTGCCTCACCAATCATGGCCATGCTACATGTGAAGCCATACTCATCGACTTCATTCAAAACATTCTTCATCCTTTCAGTAAAGATGTTGAGGGAAACGGCAAATCCCCTTGATAACTTCATAAAATTTTCGGGACTTGGCTCCTTCATCAGACGACTAGTCAGACCTCTGCCAGCTTCATTTATGCGAATACGTGAGTTCCCATCATTCAGGACTTTTTTGGTAGAAATTGGACCGAAGTTCAAGCATACAACTGAATAATAATTGCCTACAGGGACTTGCTCTATTTCACCTATGCCTGGAGCGCCAGCTTTGACCCTGACTTCAAATCCGCCGTATGTCTCAGCGATAACTGTTCCCAGCCCTGTCTTACACTCTACCTCTGCGACATGGGCAATTCTTGCAGCCTCGATCTTTGATAAACCCATACCTAAGGCTTCATTGATGGCCATAGATAGGCTTAGAGCGCATGCTCCACTAGAGCCGAACCCTGACCCCATAGGTACCTGCATCTCATGATCTATGATGATCGAGTATCTTCTATCTCCTTGAGGGAGGAAGACATCCATCACATGTCTTGTGAGTTGAGTTGAGTTCAAGACTTTGCCATTTACATTAACCTCTAACTTAGGACTGAAGGACTCTTCGATCTTTACATGGGTCTTTACTCCCTTGCTCAAGGATACACCCGCCCCTCTCGACCCCTTTAACACTGGTTCGGAGGGTTCATCTACGATCTCGAAAAATCCAGTTATATGTGATGGAGAGAAGGCCGATGCTTCCATGGCCTATCGAAAACAGACACCTTTTATTAAATTAATCTATAGATAGACCAGATCTCTTTAAATAACTATTAAGAGCATTATATTAGTGTGGTGATATGGAGCTTCGTAAAGTTCAGGAGATGGGAGGCGGAACCTTTCTCATATCCCTCCCAAAAGAATGGGTAAAGAAGAATATGGTAAAGAAGGGCAGCATCCTGACAGTCGATATGAGGGAGAACGGTTGCCTCACCATATACCCTTTCCAGAAGGAGGAGAGACCTATTCGTGAGATCGTAATAAAATATCCAGCAGAACACATAGAATACGTGATAAACGAGATCACCGGCGGTTATCTTTTAGGATACGATGTGATCAGAGTCCAAGACAAAGATCGGATAACTTATGAGGATAGGGGCAGGATAAAGAAGGCTGTGGAACAGTTGATCGGTCTCGAGATAGTTGAAGAGGATGCACGATCGATAACTATACAATTTTTACTTGAGCCCACATCCCTCACCCCAGATAAAATCTTCCGCAGAATGCATATGATATCAAGGGGGATGTGTAAAGATGCAATAACTTCCTTGATCGAGAACGATGAGCATCTGGTCAAGGTGGTAGCGGAGAGAGACGATGAGTTAGATAGACTTCACTTTTTTCTTGTAAGGCTCATCAGAAGTGCGCTTTTAGACTCTAAGCTACTGAGTAGTTTTGAAATGAATCCGATTGATTGCTTAGATTACCGTGTCGCCTCCAGTCTATTGGAGACTGTTGGAGATGCCTCTGTAGAGATGGTAGAAGATGTCTCGACACTACCCAGGTTCCATTTTAGCGATGAACTCAAGAATCTGCTTAAAGAAGTTGAAGAGAATTTGGAGAAGATGCAAGACCTCGCAGTAAAGGCTTTTCTCACAAAAAGTGTGAAGGATGCTAGGCAGGTGGTGAAACTCTTTGATAGATTATCGATAAGGTTGGATGATTATGAGAAAGTGATACCGAGCCAGCCTCTAGCAGTCTTCATGGGACTCTCCGAGATATTCTCATCGATAAATAAGATATGCCGTTGTAATGTAGATATAGCGGACCTTGCAGTACCCATGTATCCTATAATACGTTGACCGATTTCCTTCCAAATATATGAAGCTCATAAAAGAGAGGGGTAATTCACAATTTCTTCATCAAAGGCGAGTAATCTCGGGCTTCATGCCTCCTTCTTAAGGCTGCTTCTAAAAAGCCCAAGAAGATGGGTTCTGCCCTGCCAGGCCTACTCACGAACTCAGCATGGTACTGAGTAGCCAAGTAGAAGGGATGGTTGGGAATCTCCATTATCTCGACTCTCTTTCCTTCATCACTAAATCCTGAGAAGACCATGCCCTTTCTCTCAAAGATCTCTCTGTAGTTCTGATTGAACTCATACCTATGCCTATGTCTCCCCCTTATGACTTTCTTGCAGTATATTCTATAGGCCAAAGTCCCTTCGACTAGATGTATGTCATAACCACCCAACCTCATGGTCGCTCCGAGATCTTTTACATCCCTCTGCTCGGGCAACAGGTCTACGACAGGATAGAGGGTATTGGGATCCAACTCTACGGAGTTGGCGCCCTTTAAACCACATACATACCTTGCGAAGGATACCAGAGCCAACTGAAAGCCAAAACACAAGCCTAGATAAGGTATCCCTTTCTCTCTACAATAGTTTGCTACAATAATCTTCCCTTCACTTCCCCTTTGTCCAAACCCTCCTGGCACGAGCACTCCATGGTACTCTTTCAGTTCATCTAAAGACCCTTCTCGATCCTCAAATTCTTCAGCATCGACCCATCTTACTTTTATTTTCAAGCCTTGCTGAGCTCCTGCATGGGCCAATGCGTGGTTGATGCTGACATAACTGTCTGAGAGGGCTGTGTACTTTCCGACCATGGCGATTCGGACTTCCTCTTTATTTCCAATGAAGGATTGAGAGATTTCCTTCCAATCTCCCCAATGGATTTCCTTATTGCCCAGTTGGAGTTTTTCACATATGGTGGATACTATCCCCTCAGAAGCAAGGTTTTCTGGAACGCTATATACCGATTCGGTGTCGGGGTTCGAGATCACACTCTTAAGGTCTACGCTGGTGAAAAGAGCGATCTTGTTCTTCGCTTCCTTTGTCAACGGCTTTTCGCTCCTGGCAACTATTATATCTGGCTGAATCCCTATCCTTCTCAGCTCTTGAACGCTATGCTGGGTGGGCTTTGTCTTCTGCTCGCCGACAACGTCGAGAACTGGGACCAATGTTACATGAATGAATAAAGTGTCGTAAGAGTCTTCTTCAAGCCTCATCTGCCTAAAAGCCTCCAAGAAGGGTAAACTCTCTATATCGCCAACAGTCCCACCACACTCTATGACTACGCAGTCAGCATCATCGATCTCGGCAAAGAGTCTTATACGACGCTTAATTTCATTGGTCAGATGGGGGATTATCTGGACGCATTGGCCCAGATAGTTGCCCTTTCTCTCATCTTTTATAACTTGTTGGTAGACCTGGCCGCTCGTGATATTATGGTAGCGTTTCAAACCTTTATCGAGGAACCTCTCATAATTACCTATGTCCATATCACACTCAGAGCCGTCGTCACAGACGAAGACCTCTCCATGGGCTATAGGGTTTAAAGTGCCAGCATCCACGTTCAGGTATGGGTCGATCTTTACAGCCGAGACCTTTAGCCCTGTCATCATGAGGAGCCTTGCTATCGAGGCTGTTACGATACCTTTACCTAAGCCCGACATTACGCCTCCAGTAACAAAGATCCACTTTGGCATATTGTATTAAGTTAAGTCTTCTGAAATAAAGTTTTCCATAGAAAAGAGTAGAGCGACTCCTTCTATATCTGCAGGATCATAATTAAGTAAAATGTTTTATCTATCACTAAAGTGTTCAACTATCTTAGTTGGTGTAGATGGTTCCTAAAGTTCTGAGTATAGCTGGCTCAGACCCTGATGGTGGAGCGGGGATACAGGCAGATCTGAAGACTTTCACAGCCCTCGGCGTCTACGGCATGACGGTAATAACGTCTGTCACTGCACAGAACACAGTCGAACTCACAGCCATCCATGATGTACCAGTAGATGTAATCAAAGCCCAGATAGAAGCTCTCTTTGGCGATATAGGTGTAGATGTAGTGAAAACAGGCATGCTTCATACAAAGGAGATAATAGAAGTCGTGGCTGAAGAGATGAGAAGGCATGATCTTCCAGCAGTGGTAGACCCTGTCATGATTTCGAAGAGCGGGGCGCATCTTCTTGAAAAAGATGCCAAGAATACCCTGATCGAAACCCTCTTCCCCTTGGCAACTGTTGTGACGCCCAACGCCATGGAAGCAGAGACGATATCGGATATGAAGATCGAGGTGATGGAAGATGCAAAGGAGGCTGCAAAAAAGATCGCAGAGTTTGGACCTAAGGCCGTAGTGATAAAGGGAGGGCATGCCTTTTCTGATGAGAAGGCCTTCGATCTCCTTTATCTCGATGGAGATTTCAAGATATTTGAAGCAAAGAGGGTTAAAACGAAGACGACGCATGGAGCAGGTTGTACCTTTGCCTCAGCCATGGCAGCAGAATTGGCAAAAGGAAAGAGTATAAAAGATGCAGTGAGGATTGCGAAGGAGTTCACAACTATGGCTCTGAGGTCTGGATTTTCCATAGGTCACGGTTTTGGGCCTGTCAATCCTATGGCTCATCTGCACAATGAAGCTGAAAAGTACCATGTTATAAAGAACTTAAAAGAAGCTGTAGCGATCTTAGAGTCTCATCCAGAATTCTCAAGTCTCATTCCAGAGTCTCAGACAAATGTGGCGATGGCTCTACCTTTGGCGGACGATATTATAGATATAGCAGCTATACCAGGCCGAATCGTTAAAGTCGGGAAGAAGGTAAAGGCATCCTCATGCCCTGAGTTTGGTGCTTCATCACACGTTGCAAGGACGATCTTGACAGTTATGAAGTATGATGGCAAGATAAGAAGTGGCTTGAATATCAAGTACTCTGAGGAGACCGTTGAAGTTTGCAAAGGGCTCGGATTGAGGGTATCTTTCTATGACAGAGGGAATGAGCCTCCTGAGATCAAGAAGGTAGAGGGAATGAGCATGAGTTGGGGTGCTGAACAAGCTGTAAAAAGGATAGGGACAGTGCCAGATTTAATATACCATAAAGGAGACTGGGGGAAGGAGCCCATGATCGTACTGCTTGGGAAGACGGCTGTAGAAGTTGCAGGTATGGCTGTCAAGATATCTGATCTAAGATCAAGGAGTGGTAAAAAATAATAAAAATTGTGGATGGCACTATGATCCGGTCTTGTCGGAATGCCTGTTTGAGTTCTGACTTTTTATTCTGGGTAGATGAACTTCCCCTTCTCATCGATGCGGCCAAGTCTCAGTAGCAGGTCTCTTGTAAGGGGATACTTGTTAAGGTCCTGGTAAGGGAAGTAGTTCGCCCTGGCGTATTCACTCTGGAAGTCTGGATCAGTGGCTAGCTCATAATATACTACTGTCGTCGATATCTTTTCGACGTAAGCCCTCTCTTCTTGTGATATCAGAGACATCCTTGCGCCCGTTCCAGCAGCGTTCCCGACGAATACGTATTTTTCAGTGGGTAGCTCCGGATACATTCCTATGGTCCTAGCGTTCTCAGGGTTGATGTAGTTTCCAAATGCACCAGCCAGCCACATTTTGTCTATGTCCTTCTCAGTCATGCCTCTCATTCTCAACATGAGTTCAGCGCCAGTATGCATGGCTGCCTTTGCCTTCTGCAATTCTCTTATATCTCCCTGTGTTATCACTATATCATGCTCGGTAGCGGATTCGTCTGTCCAAGCTATTACGTATTCCCACCCTTCTGCTCCTTTCCTCAACCTGTTGGTCTCTTCTGCCATCTTAGAGACGAACTTTCCTTTTAGATCGATCAACCCAGATTTTAGAAGTTCGGCTGGAATGTCGATAAGTGCAGACCCACAGATCCCGACTGGAGGCTGATCTTCTATAGTCCTGTGGATAAGCTCCAAGCTCGATGGATCGATGCTTACCGCCTCTATGGCACCTGTTGCAGCCCTAATGCCGAACTTGATCTCCATCCCTTCAAAGGCTGGACCCGAAGCACAAGAGTCAGAAGTCACTAGGTCTCTGTTTCCAAGGGCGATCTCAGTATTGGTTCCTATATCTACATCCATGGTGATCTCCTCCCTCTCCAGCATGCGGGTTGCCTGTATGACAGCTATCTGATCTGCGCCCACGAAGCCTCCTATAACTGGTACATAGTAAGCGTTAGCATTTGGATGGGATTTTAGATCCAACTTCGGTGCAGGCACGTTGACTCCACGCCTTAGCACAGGTGGATATGGAGAGAAAGCTGTATACTGAGGCCATAATCTGAGGAAGAGCATCTGCATGGCTGTATTGCCGACGAAGCAAAGCTCGTAGATTTCATTGATGTTCACGTTGGCCTTCTCACAACACTCCTCTATAATCTCGTTGATCCCGCCTACAACAAGATTATGGATCTTATCCTGAGCTTCTTTACCACCCATCATGACGGAGGTTATCCTTGATAGCACGTCTTCGCCCATAGGGGTCTGGGGGTTCATCCTTGAACCTACCGCTGCAACCTTGCCTGTGTTCAAGTCCATAAGGAAGCCTGCAAGTTTTGTACTGCCTATGTCGCAGGCGAAGCCGAAGCACCTACCAGAGGTATCTCCGGGTTCGATGGTAATAATCTTGTATCGGCCTATATCCTTCCATACTGTGACTGTTACCTCCCAGTTCGCCTCCCTCGCGATTTTAGGGAAATCATTCGCTATATCGAATTCCATAACCAGAGTGTTCGGATCGAGTTTATATTGCTTCTTTAGTGTATCTAAAAGTCGATCTTCGTCAGACCTCACATCATGCAAGGTAGGTACTGGCATCTTCACGAAATACTTTCTAACGAAGGGATTCGCAGTTACAGGTACCTCAAGTCCCTCGGTCTGCAGCCTCTGCTTTCCTACTCTGCTTATCTCAGGAACGTAAACTTTCAAAGGTGCCCGTATCTTGGCCAAGCATGCCAATCTGTAGCCACCTTCGATCATGTCCTTTGTTAGGTGTTTTTCCTCTGAAGGCTTGATCTTACCTAGCGACTCTAATCCTTCATCGATTCTGACTTTACATTTGCCACATGTTCCCTTTCCTCCACAGTCTGAAGCAAGGTCTATCGCCAATGCTCTAGATGCGTCCAATAATCTGGTGCCGAGTTCAAAGAAATCACGTCTTCCGTGTGGAAGGAAGATTACTTCAAATTTTTCTGGTTCTGAAGACAATTTCAATCAAAAACCCTTCCATAGGTATCTTAGATAAAGGTTTCGCTAAACTTTCTATACAATCCGTAAAAGAAGAACGTGATCATGCCTAAAGTGGGAATAAAAGATATCTTTTAGTGTTAAAGGTAACTTAATGCTTCATCTGCAGGTATTCTGAAGTCGTTATTTTTTCTGATCGTCATTAGGACTAAAAGATATGGGGAATCATCTCTGTATTCTCTCCCATCATAGAGTCATTAAGTCTTGAAGGCCAGAACAATTCTGGCCTTCCCAATTATCCCTCTTATTTTCTTACTTCTCGCCTTACTCTTCTACTTTCTCCACTTTCCCCAGCCACATTGCTTCAAAGAAGCCCATCTCATGTTTTGTTTGCATGTGTAGTTTACCTTCTTTTTCATCGCTATCGAATACTTCTCCGCAAATTAGGCATTTGTATTTTACCATCTTTACCTCCCTCACCTCTTTAGTATAGGAGTGCTATAGCTAGCCTCCATCTGGAAACTCCTTTTTGAGAAAATCATCTTTCAGAAACTCGATGAGCTGCTCTAACTCCTCTTTATAGAGCATGACTTTATCTGGATCCAGGTTTCGTCTATCTTCGCCGCGAATTATCCTATAGATGATGTCTGCTCCCTCTCCTGCGCCTACCTTTTCGATTCTGACTTTTAGGCTATCTCCTATCTTGCTTTGAATCGTATACGTCTTCATCTGAAAGGCTACACCCATTTCAAGACACCTCCTTTAAACCTCGCTTAGCCCCTCCGCCATGGGGGTGGGGTTCCAAATTCGATTACAGCATCTACAAACGCTTTTATGTACTCAGTAGGAGTCCCCATAAAGATGTCACAACCAGCCATAGGCATATCACAACCGTCATCTATGACTTTCTTGGTCCTGTCCCTTATTTTTTCAATAGGTCCTTGGTACAAAACCGTGAAAGCGCTTAAATTCCCGCCTATTGGAAACGATGGTCCCTTTAGCTCATCAGCGATTTTCCTTACTTCAACCATAGGCGTAGCTTCCTCAACCGTGAGGGCGTCAGGATCGCATTCGATAAGCCCGCTCACATTCTCCAGATTTGGGGACCACAACTCACCACAACAATGGAGAATTACACGTCCGTACTTTTTCGCACGAGCTATCGAATCCTTAAGATAAGGCATAACGAATTTACGGAAAGTCTTGGGGTGAATATTAGCAAGTGAAGAGGCTTCTTCTCTATAGGTAATTGCGTCGGCACCTGCCTCTAGGTATGCAATAGCGATCTCGGTGTAGAGTGGTGTAAGCGTTTTCATAAAATCATGAGCGTTTTCAGGCTCGCTCCTCATCCATTTGTACCATGTAGTAGTATCGACTATATAACCACCAATACTCTGGAATGGGAAGTCTATATTGGCAAGTACTGGAACTTTCTCCTCATATCTTTTCTTTAGAATTTTAATCGCTTCACAAACGATGGGAACCCTTCCCCTTTCTCTTATCTCCTCTGGTCTTTCTGGGATCTTAAGGTCTTCTATCTTCTTAACCCAATACCTCTTGACTGAAGGCCATTTTATCTTACCCTCAAAAAATTCTAATTCAATACCGAGTGCCTCTGCCTCAAGGGTTAGTTCGAATGGGACTTCAACGTTCTCTAAGCCAGTAAGCTCATGAAGAGCTGCACCTAACCTAGCCATCTTCTCAGGGTCTTTGTGAGCTTCCGGCCAATATGCATCGAAGATTTCCATACCGTGTAACGTGTAGGTAGTAATAGCGTTAAAGACTGGAAGTCGATCGATCTTTTCCTTTTTTCCTGCAAGGACGGTCATTATCCTTTCATAGGGTGTCATCTCATCTTGAGGTATAGTTTTGTATACCATCACCAATCCCTACCGTGCATTGAATCTCTTTTTTTAAAACCTTTTCGGTATGTTCATAGTCTTGATCTATTTGGTGCATCTTTGTGAATGATAACATCAAAGTTTTTGTAAAGCATAGTCGGTAAGTCCTCATGAGTAGAAGGCGGGAGTATTTGCAGAATTAATGAGAGAAAGAGATGGAAAAATAGGTAGTCAGTTACTTCTCTCTTTCAGGAGAGTTATCTACAGCTTTTGTTGAGTTTAGGTTACTTCTGAGCTTACTTTTCTTCTTCTTCTGTTTCCTTCATCTTTTTGACAGCGACCATGATCTGGTCGATCAGCATCTTTACTTTGTCGACTGCTTCCATTGCATCTTTGCCATAGGCATCTGATCCTATCTTTGCTCTCCATTCATCAGTAACTGAGCCACCGCCGATGATCGTCCTGACCTTATCCTTCATCCCTGTTGTCTTTAACTTGTCTTCGACGGTCTTCATGGACATCAATGTAGGTGTCATCAGTGTGGACATGGCTATTACCTGCGCCCCTTCCTTCTTGGCTGACTCGATGAAATCATCGGTTGGGACATCCCTTCCCAAGTCTACGAGTTCATACCCTGTTGCTGTGAGCATCGCCTTGACTATATTCTTGCCTATATCATGGACGTCTCCCTCGACTACACCCATGATTATCTTCCCTTTGGTTCCCTTTTCATCCTTAGGGATAAGTGGGAGTAGGTAGTTCAATCCTGAATACATGGCATCGGCTGACATAAGCACTTCAGGTAGGAAGTATTCTTTGCATTCGTATTTTCCGCCGACTATCTCCATTCCTTTAGCCAATCCATCTATTATAGCTTTGTAAGGTGCCATGCCTGCTTCCACTGCCTCTTTTGCCGCCTCTGCACACATCTCCTCGTCTCCAATATCAACACCTCTAATCAGTTTTAGCTGGGCGATCAGTTGGGCATCACCTAGTTCTTTTGCTTCATTTAATGCCTCTTCGACCTTCTCTTCGTCGCTTCCAGCAGAAGCTTCAACAAATTTTTTCAGGATTTCCTCTTTTTCGCTCATTACCATCGCCTTTTGGGGAGGAAAAGTCATATATTAGGTTTACTATTTAACGCACTCCAATGAGATGATCTTGAAGAGCTTTTAGGGTCGAGACGAACTCTTAAGGAATTGCTTGTCGTTTTGGGATACCTTAAAATAGGATAGATAGATGACGTCTTACGATGGAAATGAACTCGTATGAGAGGTTTATGGAAGTTCTTAATGGAAACAAGGATGCTACCGATAGAATCCCTTGTGTAAACTCTGTAAGCGTAGCCACGATGGATTTCATGGAGTTATATGATGCCTACTGGCCTCAAGCTCATAAAGACCCTGAGAAGATGGCCGGACTCGGCTCTGCAGCCCATAGACAGTGTGGTCTCGATAATTTATCGGTGCCATTCGATATGACGGTCGAGGCGGAGCTGATGGGGGCTACTATCGACTTTCATGAAGACACGATAAAGTGGCCGTCTATAAGAAGCTTTCACGCAGAGGATGTCTCGGACATCAAAATACCGAAGGATGTCTCAGCTGCGGGCAGAGTACCCACGATCATAAGAGCGATCGAAATCTTGAAGAAAGAGTTCGAGGGTAAAGTACCAGTAAACGTCTACATAGTCCCTCCCTTTACAAGCATAAGTAGCTACGTAGTAGATAGCATCGTCTTCCTGAAGTCGGTAAGGAAATCGCCAGACAAAGTTCATGAATTTTTAAAGGCATCCATGGGAATGTATAAAGAGCTTGTCGGGCTCTTTGCAGATGCTGGTGCCGACGTTATAACGTTCCATGAGATGGGTGGTTCGACAGACAACCTATCACCAAAACAGTTCGATGTGTTTGTGAAGCCTTACTTAAAGGAGATGATCGGGTCTGTAAAAGTACCCATAATACTTAACATATGTGGGTCTGCAGCAATGATCGCCGATAAAATGGTCGAATGTGGAGCGAAAGCGATAGCTGTGGATGAGAGAACACCTATAAAGGAAGCCAAGGAAAAAGCCGAGAAGGTTGATCCCAAAGCTGTATTGATAGGCAACATCCCGGCCCATGGAGTGGTACACTTTGGACCTGTAGAGAGGATAAGGGAATTCGTGAAGAAGGCCATAGACGATGGTGTTGACATGGTCGCCCCAGGCTGTGACTTCTGGCTGGAGACGCCGACCGAGCACATAAAGGCCTTCGTGGACGCAACCGTAGAGTTCGGGAGCCGCAGTCGATAAAGGATACGTTTATTTTTACATATGGCAAGAGTTGGCTGAAACTTCGCTCATTAAGATAGACGACAGATACGTAGATACATCCATCGAAGGTAGCTCCTCAACTCTTGATAATTGGGGTAGGCTTTCACGAGTTTGAACCCGATCTTAGTTCCCATCTTAAGGCCGTAGCCAAGCCTATCAAAAGTATGGCCATAGGTTCAAGATGGTGTATGAATTTGACCGTGAGGGCGAAGTGAAACGCATAACCATCAGCAAGAGCAGTTTCATTGATTCAAGAGATAGGGAGCACAAATCAAATTATGGAGAACTCATACTTAACCAAATTGTTGAAATTTATTGAGCTTTATACATTAGAAGCGAACTGAGGGAATATCATATCAAGTTGCTCCAACTAGAACAGATTATGACTGAATACCCTTATGGGCTCAGCATCAATCCCTTCTCTCATGTGCCAACCCCGAGCCTTACGGCTGCAAAGGTGCTCGGCGGTCGAAGGTGGAAGGAGGTCAGGAATGGGATCTTGGCTTGCATTTGTGAGTTAAAGGAGACTTTGCGTATAGAGGGGCAAGGTTTCAGCATCGTGAGCATCGTTGGGCCTCTAGGAACAGGGAAGACACATCTTGCCCTTCACATGGAGACACTGAAAGACGATTTCGAGTGTATTTACGTAGACCTCACGAGAATCGAGCCAAAGGACCTCCAGAACATCTACTTAGCCATCGTTAAAGGCTTAGACGATGCCTTCTTTCAGGGGTTGCGCAGTAGCCTTCTTTTAAGGCTGTGTGAGAGGGCAGAAGAAGGAGACAGGCATGCCATGAAAGCACTAAAGATAGGCATACTTGATAAGATATTAAGAAGAAAGCCCAAGGATATAGCTAAAGACATCATCGACAAGAGACGGACTGCCAACTTCTCCTTCCTTAAAGGAGCCTTGCCAGGGCTGGTCGATAAGGCAGTATTAGAGTCAGCCCTTAACGTACTATCCGAAAATTTACGCTGGTTTTTGGAGGTAAAGGATTTTAATGAAGCCTTGGACAAACTAAAGGGGCTTGCCAGCATCTCGTGTATCGCTGGCAGAGTTTTGTTGATAGAAATAGACGAGATCTCTGCTGCTAAGCCCTTAATGGAGGGGCTGAAAGCCATAATAAACGAAAAGCCGCCAGGGGTGATCCTGATGACGATCTTAAGGTCAGAAGCAGATAGAGAGATAGGCGAAATCGATCCTTCACTTGCCGACCGACTTCGAAGAGCGCCATTCACGTACTCTTTGTCACAGCCCGACGATCCTGGAGAAATCTGGGACATAATCAAAGAGTATCTGAAGTTCTATAACGCTACCATTACAGAAGAGGATGGAGAGGCCCTCAAGTACCTCATAAAGTACACTTATAGTGAACTGGGCATGAGTGAAATTCGGGACATTCTTGCTTTGATGAGAGAGACCTTGGAGCTTGCTAAAGGGAGGGGAAGATTGAGTGAAGAGCACTTCGTCGAAGCTATAATCAGAATTCGGCCTGCAGCAGAGCTAAGGGACAGCATCATGCACATTCCCATCCAAGATTATCTAAGAATTCTGAGGACCGATATGAAGACCCCTGAAGAGGTATCGGCCAATCTAACTAAAGCGATTCGAGACCTAGGATACTACTTATTCATGGAAGATTTCATCTTCTATGCCCATGGAGCATCAAAGAGGATCGATACGCCAAGTGGGTCAAGGAGCTACCGCTTAGCAGACATCTATCTTGAGGAGAAAGATGGCAAGAAGATCGTAGTGAGTGTGAAGCTGGCGAAAAAGGAGCACCTTACAAGACAGGAGATAGAGGATATGCTAGAGATCGTAGAGCATGGAAAGATAGATCAAGCCATCATCTTGACGAACGCTGCTCATAGCAAAGATCTTGAGCATTCAAAGCTGATCTTCACAACGATAGGGGATAGACGAAATATAGCGGATTATTTGTACTTTGGCGAGAAATTTCAGGCTGGAAAATTGACAGAAGAGGATAAAAAGAATGCGATAAGACTTGCAAAATCTTTAGGAATTGGATGATAACATAAATTTATTTCATGCATCGAACCTTATAAAAGATATCCGTATAACTCTGAGCTCTTCCAAAGAAAGGAATTAATAGTATGAAGTTTTATATACCTCAGGTTGGTAGAGGTAGGTCTAGATGAAAGAAGTAGGAGAGGTTTTACATTATTACCCTAAGATAGAGGTTGCAATCGTGGAGTTGAAGGCACCTCTAAAGGTTGGCGATAAGATTCTGATAAAGGGGGGTACAACGAGCTTCGAGCAGATCGTGGAGTCGATGCAGATAGAGCATGAAAATGTTCAATCTGCAGAGGCTGGAAAGTTGATCGGGCTAAAGGTAGTAGAGAGAGTTAGGGAGAAGGACAGCATCTATAAGATAGTTGCTTAAGCTTAAAATTCTTGCCAGAGTCTTGAATTTTCCTATCTTCAGGGACTTTGATGCATATAACTGTCTAAAGGCAATAAAGGTTGAAGAAAAGGAGAAATGCCATTAAGTTCGGAGTTCGGTTGCTTGTCTTTCCTGAGCTAGCTATCTTAAGCCCCATATATTCTTCTAACCTTTCCAAGCTTTGCAGGTTCTAGGTTGAAGACTATAGTCTTAAGATTTGTCATCTCATCTATACTGTATCCTATACCTTCCCGACCTATGCCAGATTCTTTTGATCCGCCAAAGGGGAAGTAGCCCACGCCATGCCTAGGAAGATCGTTTATGGTTACCTCTCCTGTCTCCAACCTCTTAGCTATCTTCCACATCTTGTAAAAATTATTTGTAAAGACGCAAGAATCCAACCCATATCTTGACTTCTTGCCTATCTCTATGGCTTCATCCTCATCCTTTATCTTTATGATGGTGATGACTGGTCCAAAGGTCTCCTCCCATGCAATCCTAGCTTCTAGTGGTACATCGTACAGCACTGTAGGCTCAAAGTAGCAATCTTTATGGCTTCCACCCACAAGCAATTTTGCTCCTTTGGCTTTTGCATCGTCGACCAATCCTTGGATCCTCTTAGCTGCTCTAATGTTTATGACTGGGCCGACTTTGGTGGATGGATTCCTAGGGTCGCCGTGCTTCCAATCTTTTACCACTTCTATTACCTTTTCGACAAATTTGTCGATTATGCTCTCAACTACCAAAACTGAGCTGATGGCATCACACCTCTGCCCAGCGTTCTTTAGAGATCCCTCGACACATCTTTTGGCTGCAAGGTCCAGATCAGCATCATCAAGGACTATAGCCATGCCCTTGCCTCCCAGTTCAAGATGTAGTTTTTTAAGGCCAGCAGTCTTAGCGATCCAACTTCCAACTTCCGTACTTCCAGTAAAGTTGATCATGTTGACTTTTTCGTGAGGTACAAGATGATCACCTATCGCACTACTTCCTGTAACTACGTTTAGAGTTCCATTCGGTATGCCGGCCTCTTCCAAGACCCTTGCGAAGAGGAGTAACGACAGTGGATTCTCGCTCGACTGTTTTGATACTACTGTGTTTCCCGCCAAGAGGGCAGGAATTATCTTCGCCGATACTATATAGAGAGGATAGTTGAAAGGAGCTATGGCAACCACAACCCCTACAGGCTCACGAATAACCAAGGCTATCTTCCCTGTGGCATCGTCTGACCAGTCGCCTGGAACGTACTCCCCAAATATCTTTCTTGCTTCTTGCATGGTAAGCTTGAGTCTATCTATCGTAGCTCTTACTTCTCCTTCGGCATCCCTTCTGGGCTTTCCAGCTTCCAGCATCAATGTTCTTACAAAATCGTCCATGTATCTTGAAAGAAGCTCACTGGCCTTCTCAAAGATCTCTATGCGCTCTATGCCTGGGACAGCTCTTATCTTCTGCCTGCTTTCATAAGCAGCATCTATCGCCCTCTCAACATCCTCCTTGCTTGCATTTGCTACTCTCGCTATGATACTGCCATCTATAGGCGTATCTACATCTATCATCTTCTCTGAGAGAGAAGTGAACCAATCCCCATTTATGAACATCTTAAACAACGGTATGCCATCAGGTCCTTTAGTGTAGGTCGGCTTGAAGAAATCGTCTAGTTCAATTTCGCTCATGAGAAATGCCTGAATATTGTATGGTTAGAAGTATAAAAAATTTAGGGCTCAATTTCAAGGATTCGGTTCTATATCATTTGAAGATTACCATCCTATTTATTTATTTATTTATTTATTTATTATTGTAATTTTAGGCGTCAATAATAAAGGTGAGCAGTAAGGCATCTATTATCTCTTTGGATCTTTCTTTAGCAGTAAGCTTAAGATCAGAACGATCTCCCTTTCTCTCGATGAAATCTTTGAGGAACTTGATCGTTTCTTCAGCCCTTCTAAGAGCATCCTCTCTATTGAGAGGTTTGAATCCCTGAAGTTTCTTCGGCCCTTCATTCCCTCCCTCTGGAAAATACCAATCTTTGAAGCCTGCCCAGCAACCGGCATGAAAGATCAGATATCCTATAGGAGTGGCTATGGGTGGCACCCCCAAGTCCAAGGCTCGAGAGGTATTCTTATGTACTTCACTCTCTCCCCAGAACATCGCATAAGATACCATCAGGCTCCCTCCATGGGGGATCAAGTCACCGATCTTCTTGAAGAGCTTGACATCCAGCCCGAACTCTGGAAGATTCAGAGTCACTTTATCAGATGAGACCTTCTCATAGTAATCCCCGTCTATCCATCCTTTGATTCCCGATGATTTACGGCCAGCACTATAGATACCCGTGAATACATGTGGATGAAACTTACGTCCATCCTCGTCTAAGATGAAGAGCTCGAAGTACTTCTGCTCGAAGTAATGCCTTTGCTTTGTATCTATTTGAAGTTTGTAATTCTTGTCCAAGCTCTGACCATGAAGTTCGTAGAGGGGATGTTGCAATTCTTTCTATTTATGCCTGAAATGCAATATAATATAAAGTTGTACAATCTCGGCTCCTTCTCTTCTCGCTACCAGTTCAGGTATCGACTGTACGTGATTCCTTGTCCAAGGCGATGCACCGGAAAGGTCTCATACATAAGGCTCTAAAAGAAAGGTTTAAGTCCTTAAAGTCCAATCTTATCCTAATTCTGTATCGTTTCTATGTACATCGGAGAAATTCAGACGTTGGTCAGCTTCATAAAGATCGAAGGAAGAACCCTTAAAGGTCTTTTTCAAGAGAGACCAAACCGTTTCTTAGCCCTCGTAAAAGTCGAAGATAGGATCTTGCCAAGTTTTCTGCCCAACCCCGGAAGGATGCACGAACTTTTAACTCCAAGAAAAGAAGTTCTTCTTAGAGAGGTATTGAGAGAGAAAAGAAGAACTTCTTACGATCTCATAGGAGTTTTCCATAAAGGTCAGACGGTGTCCGTCGACTCCAGGGTGCCCAACAGACTGGTTTTAGAAGCTTTGAAGAATAGGGACATAGAAGAACTTTCAGAATACAATACAATAAAGCCAGAATATAGTTATGGGCACACAAGATTCGACTTTCTATTGGTCAACGGGCAGGAGCCATGTCTTTTGGAAGTAAAGTCCTGCACTCTGGTGAAAGACGGGGTAGCCCTGTTTCCTGACGCCAAGACTGAAAGGGGAAGGAGGCATTTGAGGGATCTGATGAAGGGTAAAAAAGAAGGTTATAGGGCGTGTGTACTTTTCATCGTTCAAAGAACCGATGCTCTCTTTTTCGCTCCCAACGACGAAACCGATCCAGAGTTTGGAAAAGTTCTTCGAGATGCTACCGTGAAGGGAGTTGAGGTATACGCTTACTATTCTGAGTTCATCGAAAACAAGATTACTTTAAAGGGAAAAGTCAGAGTGGAATTAGAGCCACATCGAGATAACTGATTGTACGTTTGCTTCATCGGTTTTAGCGCTACAAGAGATTCAAATTTTCGATCTTATCTTTTGGAACTTGGCAAAAGTCGGATCAGCAGCTTCCCACATTCATAGCAGAAGTGTTCTCTCCAACCTAACTGTGGTAGGCTTTGCTGGAGATGCTGATTGCTACGATGAGGGGTGGGGCCACTTTAGCATGCCATCAGAAGGAACGTCGACATAACCTTAACCATGCACGACAATGGTTCTTGGCTTGACAACGGGCCAGACAACCTCCATCAGCCAAGGTTCAAGACAAAAACGTAGAGGTATGTAGAAAGCTCGAAATCTTTGACATTTGATATAGCGCCGGGAGTGGGATTCGAACCCACGAGACCCCGAAGGGTCACAGACTTTCATTCTATAGTCTCAAGGCCTGCGCATTCGTCCACTCTGCCGACG
This sequence comes from archaeon, assembly GCA_024256285.1. Taxonomy (GTDB): domain Archaea; phylum Thermoproteota; class Nitrososphaeria; order Nitrososphaerales; family JACAEJ01; genus HK02M2. The sequence goes on along the minus strand of JACGUG010000007.1, from coordinate 2,266 downwards.
GGGTGTTAGAAGTCTTCTCAAGCACGATCCCGGCAATCCCAACCCGGCAATTTAAAATCCTACTATCTCCTTAAAATCCTTTTGATAAAAGGTAAGTAAGCAAAACCTTAAGAGTCTTCATCTGAATCTTATTGAGTGTGTCAAATGCAAGAGCCAGATCTGTCCATCGAGATATCGAGCCTTAAGATGGAAAGTCCGCTGATGTTGGCATCTGGCATTTTGGGAACATCTATAGACCTTCTAAGGCGTGTATTTGAAGCTGGTGCAGGAGCTGTTGTTACAAAATCCGTTGGTTATGAGCAACGCACGGGCTACAATAACCCAACTATAGTAGAGGTCTATGGTGGGTACTTAAATGCTATAGGGCTCTCGAACCCAGGGATAAAAGAGTTCCATAAAGAGTTGTCTCGATCGAAGATAGATGATCTACCCTTAGTAGTGAGCCTCTTCGGGGCCGATCCACTCGAATTTAGGGAGATGATATCCCTTCTCGACGAGTTAGAGGTTAAGGCTTACGAGTTGAACATATCCTGCCCTCATGTGAAAGGTTTTGGGGCTGAAGTCTGTCAAGATTCGAAACTGGTTGGAGAGATAATAGAGGCTGTGAAAACAGAGACCCAAAAGCCTGTATTCGTAAAGCTTTCCCCTAACGTAACGGATATAGTTCATACAGCAAAATTGGCTGAGGATACTGGCGCAGACGCCCTTACAGTCGCCAACACATTCAGGGCTATGGCCATAGATATAGAAACTGGCAGACCGATTCTGGCGAATAAGATAGGGGGGTTATCTGGACCTGCCATCAAGCCTATAGCTGTAAGATGTGTCTATGAAATCTATCAGAATGTAGATATCCCTATAATAGGTTGTGGAGGGGTAGTCGACTGGGAGGATGCCATCGAGTTCTTTCTGGCAGGTGCCACAGCCATACAGATAGGTACAGGGATCGCCTACGAGGGATTAAGTGTCTTCGAGAAGATAAAACAGGGCGTAAAGGATTATCTTATTGTGAAAGGGAAGAGGAGTGTGAGGGAGATAGTTGGTCTTGCCCATGGTTTCCGATAAGCCAAGGATTGTGAAGGTATTGGATGTGAGAGAAGAGTCTCAGACTGTCCGATCCTTGATCTTTGAAGACGATCCATGCTCCAAGGCAAAGCCTGGGCAGTTCGTTATGGTATGGATACTAGGAGTGGATGAAATCCCCATGAGCATCTCCATGACAAAGGCCGATGGTTTGGCTGGATTTACTGTAAGGAAGGTGGGGGAGGCATCCGCAGCTCTATTCGATATGAAGGTTGGGAGCCTTCTGGGCGTAAGAGGGCCCTATGGCAAGCATTTCACAAATATTATCGGAGATGTAATGATCGTGGGGGCGGGGACAGGGCTTGCGCCTCTGATGCCACTCTCTGAGGTTCTAACCCAAAACCTTTCTTCAATATATATGATAATAGGGGGGAAGACGATAGACGAGTTCGTCTTCGTAGACAGAGCGAGGGCTACCCTCTCCAAGACGAAGAGTGAGATCATAATAACCACCGAAGATGGCAGTTATGGGACGAAGGGCTTGGCAACAGATGCCATGGAGCCCATCTTAAAGGAAAGGCAAATAGATATGATCTATACATGTGGTCCAGAGTTGATGATAAAGAAGGTCTTGGAGATTGCTCAAGAATTCTCTGTGCCTATTCAAGCCAGCCTTGAGAGGATAATGAAGTGTGGTATAGGGATCTGTGGTAGTTGTTGTATAGGCAGATATCGTGTATGCAAAGACGGCCCTGTATTCGATTCTCCAAAACTTGAAGAAATCATCGATGAATTGGGCTCATTCAAGAGGGATCATTCGGGAAGGGTCGCCATGATATAGAGAAAAGAAAATATATTGGGTAGTTTTATAGATAGTAAGGTGTTGAGTAATGCCTACTCACGGATCACTGACAAAGGCTGGGAAAGTTAGAAGCGCAACTCCAAAGTTGGAGAGGAGACCTAAGACCGCTCCTATACCGAAAAGTGGGAATAGAAAGAAGTTCATAAAGAGGTTCATACTGGAAAGAAAATCGGGGCAGAACTGGTTAAACGTATAAGATAGAATCTTGTGCTAGAGGCAATCCTAAAGCCTAATTAGATGAAAAATTTAAAATAGCCAAGGTTATCTATCAGCAAGTGGTTCGCTTTAAAAAAGTCGATAGGTATCTCATCTCTTTATTAAAAAGTGTTCCTACTAAGTTAAAAAGTGTTCCTACTAAGTTAATTATCGCTACTTTTCTAT
>JACGUG010000037.1 GCA_024256285.1 archaeon | reverse complement strand
TGTCAGAATATATTAAGCATATAGAAGAAGAGGAAGAAGAGTGGGAAGAAGAAGAGGAAGAAGAGTGGGAAGAAGAGTAGTGGTAAAGAAGGAAAGGAAAGGCTCTTCCCCTAAACAAAGCCAGATCTACCTTCACTGGTTTTTTTAACTTATTTTTTTAAGTAAGGCCCATATATTATTTCAAGTATACATTCATGAAGGAATTTGCCAACTAGAAAGTAGATTTGAAGTTTGATAAAATATTAAGAGAGAAAGGAATCGTATATGAATATACTGATGGTAACAGCGTCCATAGCAGGATGGATAGAGGTGTGAAGAGTTTTGGTGGCTTCCACAGACACATGGATTATTACCATGATGAATATGGAGTTAGAGACTGAATTAGAAGCTGGGCGCACTTAGCGTATCAAGAAAATGACAGACTACCTCAGAATTGCCTGTCATATAGTTCTAGATTAGATGGAAAAAAGATGGAATGATGAAAAATCTTATGATGAGATTCTTGTTATAGCTTATCGGAATCTTATCGCAAGAGGATATCATAGGAAATATTTCAGATATTGAGTTCTCCTCTATTCAGATTCACTCATCACAAACATATCAAGTCAAGTTAAGAAAGGATGTAGAAGGGGGAATAGCTCACTCAATCAATCCTCATATCAGCCAACCGAAAACAGATTCAGAACACCATGACAAGAGCATGAAGTCCCGATGGCCAGGCTGTAGGGGGTCTCGATCTTCTTTAAATCCGATAAGAAGGATGCAAACTCCTCTCCTCTAAAACAACCCACATCACGCTGAAGCTTGTAGCTACGTATGATCTTAGAGACATCCACCTTCCCCCAAGTTGCAAATTCGAATATGCTGTACATGGGACCTGCTTTCGGTCTGCCGGTAGTTCGGCAGAAATCCAAGGGCTGGTCACAGGGAATCTTACATAGCTTACCTTTGGGCATGTAGCTAGTGATGATTATTCCTACATCTTCATCAAAATTCATAACAAGGCTCTCTGGTATCTCCTTCAATACTTCCCTTACTATTTCTGCCTCTCCTTCCACTCTAAAACCCTCTTCTTCGAGCCATCTCTTGACCACTTCCCCTGCTAGATGTCCTGGTATGGCTGGGACGATGTAGTCCGGGGTTGCCCTCCTCATAAAATTCGTCAAGAACTCTACAGCATCACAAAGGAAGAATTTGGCCCTATCCGATCTCACCCTCAGGGCTTCGTCTATGTCCGACCCCTTTACCCTCTCATCTACGAACCTGCTTGCCTTGCAGTCATAAATATTATCGACCAAGATCACTCTTGCAGATGACGCCTTTGCCGAGATCATCGCCTCTGTGCCGAAGTGCCCACCACCAGCTATCAGAATCAGCTTATCCTTGAAGATGTTTGACATACGATTAATTAATTAATTAAGGATAGATCGCCAATAAAAACTGTTCTGATCACTAGTATTTAGTAATAAATACTAAGATGAGTAGACTCAACCTTAAATTAGTGCTGGAGTAATGAAAAGTAGGTTGAAAGAAGCCCCCTCTAAATCTAATACCCATGATACGCTCCCAACTGTGATCAAACTGACTTACGTGATACTGGTTCTATTGTTGGTAGGTCTTATGATCTTCTCCTTTCCCCTGGGATTGTATATAATCTTCAACACAGATGTGGGCAGAAGTTCAACCGACTTTATAAAAGCCCTCTTCATGCTTCTCTGGTTCATCTACCTAGCTCTCTTCATCATGGCCATGAAAGGCCCTCGTCTAAAATTGCATAGATTTCCTAGGATGGCTCTGAAAGATGGGCTAAAGACGATCTTCGATAATACCTTGTCGACCATCGCTGTAACTTTCTCAGCCCTCTTGTTGATTACGGCCTTTATCTCGCTACTGCAGAAAGGGGCGGGCATCCCGACAGGCTCTCTCCCAGAGACGAATCCCATATTGGATTTCCTATCCGACTCCCTTGCCCCCCTATTGGAAGAGGCCATCTTTAGAATCTTCGCTATCGGGACAGCGACGGTTATCATCTTGATGGTCAGAGGGGCCAACTTCGACTTCTTTAGAGCCTTATGGCGTCCATCAGAGTACATGCCTAAAATGAGAAAGGCAGATATGAGGCTTCTCTATCTGGTCGTCTTTATCAGTGGATCGCTCTTCGGCTATGCCCATCTTGCTCTTGGAGGGGGGTGGGAGATCGGTAAGGTAACCACAGGTTCCCTCGTGGGAATCGTTTTTGGCCTGGTCTACCTCTTTTACGGCCTGCCTGGTGCAGTTCTTCTTCACTGGTCCTTCAACTATTTCACGGGCTCTTTCTACTATTTTGAGAAGGTTGTTGGAGAGAGCAGTCTTCTTTACTTCGCCGATTGGTCTATAATAATCGTTGGGCTGGCATCTATTTTGTTCCTTTTGATCCATGCCCTTAGAAGGATAATTAAGATTCGTAGCAGACAAGGATTCTTGAAAGAAGAGGACATTTAACTTTGATATTTTTATATGCTCCTAAACGTTTTTAATCTTGTTTTTCATAGTTGCGTTGTGCTGTAAAAATGTGTATCCTAGGCAAAAGTGAACTTATAAAGCTGATCGATGAGTATAAGTGTGTATACCCCTTCGACTCCAGGTTGCTGGATGGGGATGGTTACGTCCTCACAGTCAAGGAAGAAACCATGCTGAACTATCTCGAACACAAAAATCTTATCTCCCATGAGATAGTGTTCCCACCCCCTGAATATGTGGCCCACCTCACTGCCAAGAGCAAGTATGGAAGGATGGGCCTATCTTTCTTAAATGCGGCGAAGGTTCACAGCGGGTTCGTAGGAAGGCTGGCCTTGGAGATCGTCAACCTTAGTAATGACAGGCAACCTATAACGGTCAAAGAGGGCGATCCATTCATGCATATAGAATTTATGACGAGAATGGGCGATCCTAGCCTTTATGAGGGATCATACATGTTCCAGTACATGAACGATGAAGAGGTAGAGGTATACATGAACCTGTTGTCCAACAAGTTCAAAGGTCTCTACACCGACTTGAAAGGTCTGGCTGAAAAGAGGCTCAAGGAGTAAAGGAAAGATGATCTTATCGAATAAAAGGTAGGATCGCAGGAAGCGTTAGGGATAGGGAAAACAATTTTAAAGAATCGATATACATAAAGGACTAGGAATGACAAGCGAATCTAACGGCGATGGCGGATCGACTGGTAAGGCTGAGCAGATAAAAGAGGCACGAATGCTCGCTTCAAGACTACAAAGGGCAATAGATACGGGTCGATCAACCTTGACAAAAATGAGAGAGGTGGATAAGCTGGTCAGCAATCGTCTGATTACACAGACAGCATATATCCTTAAAACGATCGATAATCTCAGGGATAGGACCCAAAAGTCTAGTAAAAGGGAGAAACTAAACAAGATCTACCTCAAACTTCTTGACCTTTTCAATGAGTTTAAACTTATGGAGGACAGAGGGTATGGGACCATGGTCAGATCAAGTAATATAGTAGATGCAAGTAGATTGGACGAGTTGATAGACGTAGATACAGAGTTATTGAGTACGATTGCTCTGCTCTATAAGCTGGCTTCAAAGATTTCTGTGAAGAAATCGATTTCTCTTAATATGTGCAAAGAAATCTTGTGTATGATCGATGATCTGCTCTTAGCCTTAAGAAGGCGTTATAATATCATCGGAACCGTCGATTAAAGGTGAGTGAAAAGGACGATATTCATTTACGATCAGGTTTAGATAATAAATATTTAATTGCCACAAGAATTCCAATCTAATAAATGAGAGGTAGAAACCCTCACATATATCTGTGCTTTGACTGTTAAGAATCGATACTCAAATTGAAGCAAACAAACAATTATATAAATATCAAGGGATATCTTATCTGATCGACTATCTAATATTGTTTAGCCCCTTGATGAGCTAGTGAGATTCTAGCGAAATAGCAGTTCTTCTGCTATCGGGGTTGTATTCCTTAATTAAGAGAAAGCTATTAAAGGGAAAAGAGACCGAGCAGTTTTCTTCTGCCACTTGGAAGCACCACTAAAAAATGTGAGGAGTTACAAGTAGAAATGGTAAGGAAGATCTGTGATATCTGTGGTGCTACAAAGACAGTTCCTTGCCAGAGATGTGGTATCAATGTCTGTAGAACTCACAGAGACCGTTGTTTCGATGAGAAATCTCAGTCATTCATTCTTCTCTGCCGTAACTGTGTACGGTATCTGTCTGCACAAAGGTCTGCGACTTCAAGAACTTATAGAAGGTAGGAGAAAATATCGATATAGATGGCAGCAGTCGGTTATCGCTACAGCATCTTCTGGTCTCTCTTCATATTGTAAAAACTTTATATACAAAAGTTTTTGTCCCTAAGATAGGTGATCGAAGTTATCACACCGATCAGATTCTTTAAAGACTAAAGACGATGAATCTAGCAAGATAAGCAGAAGAGACTTCCTGAAGCTCGGCGGAATGGCGACTATCACAACATTTGCACTAGGAGAAATTCCTGAAGTTATGGCAACTACAGGAGAGTACCCTAGGCTCGATAGGATTGAAAATTATCTAGAAGGACAGACCGTTCCATCTATCTGTCTATACTGTGCAGGAGGTTGCGGGGTTCGAGTAACGACTTTGAATGGTGAAATCATAGAGACAGAAGGCGATCCTGACCATCCGATAAACAGCGGTCGTTTATGCAGCAAACCAACCGCATACCCCCAGTTGATCTATAGCGAGAGGCGCATCCTGCATCCTATGAAGAGGACGAACCCAAACAAGGGCGAGAATGAAGACCCAGGATGGGTTCAAATCACATGGGATGAAGCATATTCTATCATCACCTCAAAGATCCAGGAAGCCATGGAAAATGTCCCCTACAAACGTACGAATACCACTACTGGGAAAGACGACTACTACTACGTAGGCAAGGACTCCCCTGTATCATGGCTTGGATCGTCTTACTTGAACAATGAAGAGTGCTATCTAGGCAGGAAGTTGACGGCCCTGATAGGCTCGAATAACATCGAACATCAGGCTAGAAAGTGCCATGCCTCAACAGTAGTAGGGCTGGCGAATACCTTCGGCTTTGGTGCCATGACAAATCATATAATAGACGCCAAAAACTCCAAAGTCTTCTTGATAATGAGTAACCCAGCCGAATCACATTCGATGGAATTCAGGTGGGTGACAGAAGCGATATTGAATGGTGCAAAGGTGATAAACCTAGACCCGAGATTCAACAGGACCAGTACCAAGGCGGATATCTACGCCAGGTACAGGTCTGGTTCAGAAGCAGCGATCATCCTCGGCCTGATCAGATACACCATCGTAAATGAGCGCTACAACAAAGACTTCCTTGAAACAAGGACCAATGCTCCTTACGATCTTGACGGCAACTTCTTAAGCGATTGGGAGACGAACCCAGATTCGATCTTCGGCAAGTTGAAGGCTCTCGCTGAAGACTATACGCCAGAGGAGGTATACAGAATCTCTGGCATACCTGTGGAAAAATTCGATCTGATTGCCGATACTTTTACGAGCATAAAACCAGGCAACATCTACTACGCCATGGGGACTACCCAGCACACAAACGCAACACAAGCGATCAGGGCAGAGGCGATACTTCAGCTACTACTCGGGAACATGGGTGTGCCAGGAGGTGGGGTCAACGCTCTCAGAGGGATAAGCAACGTTCAGGGCTCAACGGACATGAACGAACTTATGCACTATATTATGGGGTATAGGGGACCACCACAGAAAGAAACTGAGATAAGAAGGTATCAAAAGTGGAAGAACTACGATCCAGCAGCGCGTGGAGGCTCCTCCGATCCAGCAGCAGTCAAGGCCAACGATAATGATCCATCCTACACTGCGGTTGAGCAAAGGTACTACAACAGACACTTTCCAACTTGGAACTCCTTGGAGTATAACTGGGGCATGTACGTGGGTACATGGCCAGGCGTCGATCCTGATAATGAGTCGGTCGTATGTGACCTGCCTGTTGGCAACGGCTACCCCATAGTCGCCTTGTTTAGAAAGATCTACAATGAGGATATCAAAGTCCTTATCTGCAACGGTGAAAATCCAGCTGTTTCCATGCCCAACGCAGAATTTGTGAGGGATGCTCTATCGAAGGTCTTCTTGGTCGTGAACGAACTCTTCGAGACTGAGACAGCCTGGTTCGCGGATATACTCCTCCCTGGAACTGTTCAAGTTGAAAGGTCGGGGAGCATCACGAATACTGGCAGATGGATTCAATGGCGTTGGAAGGCCATCGACCCCCCAGGTGAATGCAAGCCAGACTTGGAGTACATAACTGAATTGTACCAAAAAATAAGACAAGATGCTGGCATAAAGCTGCCGTCAGAAAGGTTTAGGGATGATACTGGAAATGACACTGGATCCAGACCAGAGGATTGCTGGCCATCGCCTTACGCATCGGTATTCAAGGGAGATCCATATACTCCCGAGGATGTCTACAAGGAGATAGGGGCAAAAAGCCTCGACCCAAATGTCAGGCCTGGTTACGTTACGGTACAGCCCGCTGCCAACGTCATTTACAGAAACTCATACAACCCTAATCCAGTTACTGAACTCGATATCTCTGTTGATGGAATCTTGGCCAAGAGGCGTGACACCACTCCGGTCGACAGTCAAGATGCTCAATACGGCTACTTCAAGAATTGGGCTTTCAGCTGGATGGATAATCAAAGAGTACTTTACAACATAAATGAGAGCAACCCAGGGGTCAAAACCTTTTTCGCTTGGTGGGCTCTTAACGATACGACATGGTTAGGTCTCGATAAAGCAGCTATCTGGTCTTACTATCTTTTCAGTGGAAGTATAACTGATGTCAAAAACCCCCTCTCACATGGAATACCTTTGCATAACGAGCCCCTCGAGAGCCCAGACAGTGAGCTGGCAACAGAGTATCCGACTATGTGGGGGAGCTACTATACATATTATAACGTCTATGAGGATATCAAGCCTGTAGATGTAGGCGATTCGAGTGAATATCCCTACGTACTCACAACTTTCAGATTGGCAGAGCATATGCAGGCCGGTGCTTTGACGAGGAACCTGCCTTGGCTTGTGGAGTTGTTCCCAGAAGTATTCGTGGAGATGAGTCCAACCCTTGCTTCTGAGATAGGAGTGAGTAGCGGCGACTATGTGCTGTTGAAGACTGCAAGAAATCCAGATGGTGATATGGTGAAATGCGTAGTTACGGATAGAATTCAACCTATGACCATAAATGGCAAGACTGTCCATGAAGTAGCTATGCCTTGGCACTGGGGCTTCAGAGGTCTCAGCACAGGACTCAGCGCAAACGTTTTAACCATGGATGCCGTGGACGTCTCGGCACATATCCCTGAGTATAAAGCCTGCTTATGTAAGGTGGAGAAAGTATGAGGTGGTGAATGATGGTTTCAATATATAATAGACCAAGTATGTTGTTCGACCTAACGAAATGCATCGCTTGTAGAGCCTGTCAAGTGGCTTGTAAGAGATGGAACAAACGCCCTGCAGAGGAGACATCCTTGAACAGTGATCCAGCAACCCAGTGGACCAACCCGCCAAGACTTAGCTCCAACACTTGGAGACTTGTCAAATACAAGTTGACGTATGATGAAGAGAACGATGAGGTTACGTGGACCTTCATACCCTATTCATGCATGCATTGTAATGACCCCCCCTGCTTGCCAGTCTGTCCTACCAAAGCTATATACAAGAGAGACGATGGCATAGTCCATATTCACAGTGAGAGGTGCATAGGGTGCGGATACTGTATCGAAGCATGCCCCTACAAGGTTCGATTCTTCGCCGATGATGGATACTTCGGAATAAAATCCATCTACAAGTGCACCTACTGCTTGGATAGGCTTGATGCCGGGTTGGAGAAGACTGCTTGCGTTCAGGCATGTCCGACAGAAGCTCTGGAATTCGGGGAGTATACTGAGATGCACGAGAAGGCAAGGCAGAGAGCAAAAGCTGTAGGAGGTTATATCTACGGCGACGAGGCTCCTTTACAAAGAGGATCGGATATAGGCACCGCATCGGTTTACGTCTCCAAAGCTCCCTTCGAAGAGCTGGGCTTCCCAACAGAAGAACAGAGGATTTCAGCTCCGTTTGTTATGGAGAGGATCCTTCTCGAGCGTGGAGGACTTGCGATCTTCGGCCTTGGAGTTCTTTCATTCCTAGGCTTTGCGTTATGGCGGAGAGAGAGGATAGGTAGAGCTAAAATGAGAGAATTATCAAAGGAGTGATAGAAAATGACAGAGATATTTCCTTGGGGATGGCCCATCGCCTTTGCCCTCTTCTTCGGGGGGCTTGGTGGAGGAGCCTTCATGCTGACATCTGTAACAAGCTTTCTCACAAGAGACGATTTTAGAGACATCTTGAAATATGGAGTGATCATCGGAACTGTAAGTGCCATCTTGGCCGTTCTCGCCTTTATGGTGGACTTGGGTGCCCCTGAGCGTGCCCTCTTCGTATATTCCAACCCTGGTTCGATGATAACCATAGGGAGTTCGATCTTAGCCATCATAATCCCTCTAGGATTGGTGTACTCAACGTTCGTACCACCCGATCGATTGAAAGGAAGATTCCCTTGGTCTGGCAATATAAGGGCAAGAACCGCCCTTGAAGTGCTGACATTCATACTAGGTGCTGCCTTGGCCGCCTATACAGGGTTCGTTCTAGGCCTTGTAGGAAGTTCGCCTTTCTGGGGCTCTCCCTTGATAGAAGTACTCTTCATCCTCTCAGGCACATCGACAGCGATCATGGCTACCGGTCTCTTCATGACTCCTCTGTACTCAGCTACGAAAGTGGAGCGTAGCAAGAAGAGGCTCATAGAGGCCTTGCATAGACTAGACCTAGCCGACGGTCTTCTAATAATAATAGAACTTGTGGTCGTTCTGGCCCTTGTATTTACGGCGGCTGGTATATCGGAGGTGGCAGCAATGTCTGCAGATATTCTAATAAGCGGCTCTTTAAGCACTATCTTCTGGGCAGGCGTTGTCGGTCTAGGACTGGTGGTTCCACTCTTGATCCTCATCCTCTTGGCTTTGAGAGGAAGGACTGCTGCTTACATTCGCTTCTACCCGCCTCTATTGGCTATAGCCTCTATCAGTGCACTTGTGGGAGGTCTCTTAATGAGATATGTAATCGTCATCGCTGGCCAGATACCAGTCTTCTGATGAAAAAACATATATGGGGATAAAAGAAAAAGTTGGTAGGCGAAGGACTTGGCGTATAGATATAGAGCGAAATTAATTCTCAAGGTGCCCTTGGAAGGCGATTCAGGCATTGTGAGGCTTGACAAGAAGACGATGGAATACCTCGGTTTGAAAAAAGGAGATAAGGTTGAGATCACTGCAAGCTTCTGGTCTGTTCGTGGCACATACGTTTTAGCGACCGTCAATGAGCTTCCTTCAGAGGATGAAGGACAAGGAATAATCAGGCTATCGAAGGACAAATTGGAGGACGGAAACTTCAGACCTGGCGATAAGGTAATAGTGAGCAAGGCGTAAATTCATTTTACAGCAATATTCGAAGTATCTAAGAGTCGGATCGAGAGATCCGATACCTACTTTTTATTTTTAACTTTTAAATTTTTATTTTCTTCAAGAAATCTATAATTTTCCCTTAAGTTCTTTCCTCACTCTCTGTTCGTGCCTTCATTTCTTTTAGAAGTGAATCGTACACATAAAGTAGCCTCTCCAAGTGAACAACCCATCTCCTCAGTTTATCACCGCTCCTTGGAATGAGTACCATAGCATCATCACCTATCTGCCTGAATCCCAATTTTTTATAAAATCTTTCTAAATCTCTCTCACGACCAGGCTCAGGAGAGGGCATTAAGGCTATGAGAGTATCCCACTCCTTGATTATTCTTTGCACAAGCATGGAGCCGATACCCTTTCCTCTATAGGGTTGGGCGATCTCCATCGCATCGAGGGCCTTGGCGTTTGGCAGAGCCGCCCAGTCAACTATGATGGCAAAGCCAACTATCTTATTCTCTTCGACTGCTACCAAGACGTCAGCCCTTTCCTTCAGCCTTTGCCTTAAAAGCTCTCTAAGTTCAGCCTTGCCCTTATCACCGGAAGACTCGACCCACCTTGTGAAACCGTCTGCTATATCAAGATCCTGTAGATCCGACATAGTCAGTTTTTTGATCATCGGTTTTTTA
>JACGUG010000006.1 GCA_024256285.1 archaeon | reverse complement strand
ATCATACAGATAAAAATTATATGGAGACCTTCTTAAAAGAATCTATTTGATTTCACAAGACGGTGTAGTTGAAGGCTAAAACTTCATATCCTAAATATTGATATAAAGATCGGCTCAGACACCATGATTAAATTTCATTAAATCAATTCCCAATGGAATTTTTTTACATTTTGTTCTCTTTACAACTCTTTATACCAGCAATGTTCAAAATTTAAGAAATTTCAGTCGAAAAATCGACTTAATCGTTCACCTTCTGTGAAGAGTTGTAACCAATCGATGGACCCCACTCTTTTTGGAGCATCTCCTTTAATCACTTTGATGATTTCTTCAGCAACTCTATCGGCATCTCTTCCTGTTGTGTCGAATTCAGCAATTCTGTCCCTTCCGAACTTTTTTAAAGCCTCATAAGCACATATGCCAAGTATTTCTGAAGCGATATTCTCCTTAACCTTCTTTTCGCTGTAATTTCTTGATGAATACCTCTTCTCAAGCTCAAAGGGCGAGCATCTGAGAACGGCAACGAAATCGACCTCTCTCTTAGATAGAACGAAGGGTAAAAGATGGCCTACTACAACTACGCTCTTCCCTTTGACTACTTCCTTTGCATACTTCCTCAGCAGGCTTAAATCTGCGATAAAGCCGTGTTCATCTTCGCCGATTATAGCATCCTTTTCTATAGCGAGCTGATTCAGATCTAAAAAATCATAATTTAGAAGTTTAGCCAACGATCTACCAACAGTCTTCTTCCCTGTGCCTGGGTTGCCCGTTATGCCTATCTTTTGGTAAAATTTTCCCACCTATTGAATCGATCGATATAATCTTATAAGATAAGGCCCTTTCTAATGTTTTCCTAAATCCTCCCCAGACTCCTTGGCAAAATCTAGAAGGAGCTCTTTCTGCCTATCTGTCAATCTTGTTGGGGTCTTTACAATCACCCTGACCAGTTCATCCCCTCTACCAAAACCTCTTAGTTTTGGCATCCCCTTCCCCTTTAACCTGAATATCGTCCCACTCTGAGTGCCAGCAGGTATCTTGAGCCTTGCCTTTCCATTTATATTTGGGGCCTCTATCTCTGTGCCCAATGCTGCTTGAGGAAAGCTTATCTGAGTTTCGTATAAGAGGTCGTTCCCATCTCTCTTGAAGATTCTATGGGGTTTGACGGTTACTAAGACGTATAGATCGCCAGGGGGCCCTCCCCTTACGCCTACTTCACCCTCTCCCCTCAGCCTTAAAAGATAGCCCGTATCTACCCCTTGTGGAATTTCGACTCTTATCTTTCTATAATATCTCGCGACACCTGTACCACGACATTCTTTGCAGGGACTCTCTACCACCACCCTTCTACCGTTACACTTATCACAAGTCAATACTTGCACAAACCTTGCAAAGCCAAGTGTACGGGTGTACTGTACCTGTCCTGTACCATTACATTTAGGGCAAGTCTTCGGTTCCGTCCCTGGGCTTGCACCTGTCCCGTTACAAGTCCTGCATTTTTCCCTGCGGGGGACTTCTATCTCGGTCTTTAACCCCCGAAATGCATCCTCCAAATTAATCTCGAGATCGTATCTTAAATCAAGACCCCTTTCAGGACCGTAGGGCTCACGTCTACCGAAGAACTCTTCAAATATTTTATCGAAGCCACCAAATCCAAAACCAAGATCCCTGAAGATTTCATCGAAGTCGACACCTCTGAAGATGTCCTCCCTCGTGTACCTACTATCGATGCCTGCATGACCGAACATATCGTACTGTCTGCGCTTCTCCTCGTCAGATAGAACAGCGTAGGCTTCAGATATCTCCTTGAACTTCTCCTCTGCTTCAGGCGATTTGTTCCTATCTGGATGGTACTGTAATGCTAATTTACGATAAACATTCTTTATTTCTTGTGATGTAGCATCCCTTGAGACACCCAAAATCTCATAGTAATCCTTCTTTGCCATAAAGAGTCAACTGTAAACTTGAGTTAAAGTTACTTCTTGTCATCATCCACTACTTCGTATTCAGCATCGACTACTTTCTCCTTTCCTCCCTCCTTCGGCTGCTCTGTACCCTGGCCTTCCTTTTCTTTGGCTTGCTGCTGAGCTGCCTGTTGATATGCAGCCATCCCTATCTCCTGCAGAACTTTGGATAGTTCCTCGCTCTTTGCCTTTATCTTGTCCATGTCCTTCTCACCAAGGGCACTCCTCAACTCACCCGTAGCTTTGTCTATTCTATCGACCTGATCTTTGCTCAGCTTCTCCTTAAGGTCGGATTTTGTCTTCTCAGCAGTATAGATCAGAGAGTCGGCAGCATTTATGAGCTCTGCCTCTTCTCTCCTCTTCTTGTCCTGTTCAGCAAACCTCTCAGCCTCCTTGACCATCCTTTCTATCTCTTCTTGAGATAGCTTCTTTGATGCTGTAATGTCTATCTTCTGCTCCTTGTTCGTAGCTAGATCCTTAGCCGTAACATGCAATATGCCATTTACATCTATATCGAAGGTCACCTCTACCTGGGGCGCCCCTCTTGGAGCTGGGGGGATCCCTGTTAAGTTGAACATGCCCAATGAGACATTGTCGGCAGCCATGGTTCTCTCTCCTTGCAAAACATTGATGGTCACAGTAGTTTGAAAATCAGCAGCAGTAGTGAAGATCTGACTTCTTCTTGTGGGGATCGTGGTGTTCCGCTCGATTATCTTTGTGAATACCCCGCCAAGGGTTTCTACGCCCAATGACAGTGGTGTAACATCGAGCAGAAGGATATCCTTCACTTCGCCAGCTATTATTGCGCCTTGAATAGCTGCTCCTATAGCTACACACTCCATAGGGTCGACGCCCACCTCAGGAGGTTTGCCAACAGCTTCTTCAACGTATCTTCTTACGAGGGGCATCCTTGTCTGACCCCCTATCAGTATCACTTTGTCTATATCCTTCGGTGTCAGTTTTGCATCATCCAGAACCCTCTCTATCGTATCTTCAGTCCTTTGCACGATAGGTCGAGCCAGCTCCTCCAGCTTTGCCCTAGTTAAAGTATAACGCAGATGTTTGGGCCCTTCTTTGTCCATAGCTATGAAAGGAAGGTCTATATCTGTTGTAGGAAGCGTCGAGAGCTCGATCTTCGCCTTCTCAGCAGCCTCCTTGAGCCTAGCCATGGCCGTCTTGTCGCCCCTGATGTCTATGCCTGTCTGCCTCTTGAACTCCTCGATAAGGTGGTCGACTATGGCGTAGTCTATATCTGCCCCGCCAGTCTGTGTATCTCCACTTGTTGCAATTACTTGAAATACACCACCTCCAAAGTCCATTATTGTAACATCGTGTGTTCCTCCTCCAAAGCTGAAGACCATTATCTTCATCTCTTTTTCTAGCTTATCCAATCCATAGGCTAAGCAGGCTGCAGTAGGTTCATTTATTATCCTCACAGCATCCAAACCAGCTATAGTGCCAGCATCCTTCGTTGCTTGCCTCTGATTATCGTTGAAGTGAGCTGGAATAGTGATGACTGCCTTCTCAACAGGTCTTCCGAGGAAAGTTTCTGCATCCCTCTTTATCTTCTGAAGGATGAAGGCTGAGACCTGCTGTGGAGTAAATTCCTTGCCAGCTATACGCACTTTATAATCCGTCCCCATCTTTCTCTTGATTTCAAAGATCGTTCCTTCAGGATTTGTCAAGGCTTGCCTCTTAGCTGGTTCTCCAACCAAGAGCTGCCCATCCTTCGTAAATGCGACCACAGAGGGGAACATCTTGCCTGCTACTGTAGGCCCCTCAGTACTCGGTATTACTACGGGTCTCCCTACTTCCATCATGGCTGCGGCTGAATTGGTCGTCCCTAAATCTATTCCCAAGATCTTCTCCCTAGATTTTCCTTCAGAGCTACCCACGACTTCCATCACTCCTTATTAAGTGGATTAAGAGCAACTTTGACCATACTCGGTCTTATTAACTTTCCATTTAAAAGATAACCTTTTCTGATCTCTTCTACGATCGTATTGGTAGGGTAGTCATTGGTCTCGATCTTATCTACAGCGTCATGTAAATTTGGGTCGAAGGTATCTCCAACAGCATCTATCTCTTCTAACCCTTCTTTTCTAAGAGTCTCCTTCAGCTCCTTTAAGACGATTTCAACCCCCTTTAACAATGCCTCTTTGTCCTTTGCTTCCCTACAAGATATAACAGCCCTCTCAAGATCGTCGACGGTATCTAACAATTTAACTATCAATCGCTCGTTTCCATACTTAACTAATTCGAGCATATCCCTATCCACCCTCTTCTTATAATTGTCAAAATCGGCCTGAAGATACCTTAAACGGTTCAGATAATCTTCAGTCTTACTCCTCTCTTCTTCCAAAGCCTTTCTCAGTTCATCTAGCTTACTCACTGCTTTGCATGCATCGATCGATTCATCGGTTGGTTCGGTTTCTTTAGCTCGCTCCTCTTCTGCCACAGGTTCTCCTATCATTTCATTGAGCCTCCACACAAATTAAGTTAAATGGGAGGTTAAAGCAAGGTTGTTAAAATAGTCAATTATCTTATTTAAATATTGTGCTTCTGGGTTCTGTCAAGTTGTAGGCTCATCCGTCATGTTGTAAACTTTACACCAAGAATTATGAGCCTGTATCTTGACAGAACCTGCTTCTGTTGGTACTGATAACTTGAACCATTTAATGATAAATTTATTAATTAGAACGTGATGAGATGCACCATGCCTTTGGCGTTCGTGTTGATAAATGCCGACCTTGGAGCAGAGGAAGAATTAGTGGGAGAGCTTAAGAAGATTGAGAATGTAAAAGAGGTTTATATAGTCTATGGCGTCTATGACATCATAGCCAAGATAGAAGCCGACTCTATGGAGAATGTAAAGGAGACGGTAACTTGGAAGATCCGACGCCTAGATAAAGTAAGGTCTACTCTCACGATGATCGTTGTAGAAGTGCCATAATTTACTACATCGCACTCCTATCAAATTAGATGGGAAGCTAAGAGATCACTGCCTCACTTTACTTAAAGACCATTCTAAGGGCCAGACGATATCGATAAAAGGAAAAATTTATTAATTAAATTTAGATTAACCTAACATATTTAGATTAGTCTAACATAACATTTAATGAGGTGTATTTCAAATGGATGAAGGTAAAAATATTACAGAAAACAATAAAGGACTGAAAAGATCCGGAATTCTGCTTATTCTGCGGGGCTATCTGGGCCTTATTATACAGATAATAATCCTATTTGTTGCAGCAGGTCGTATCGACATATCTCGAGCATGGATCTTCTTTGGTATAACTTTTGTATACTATGCGGTAGGAATGATGATTCTGTCCAAACTTAACCCCGAGCTCCTTAATATAAGGGGTGGGAAGAGATTTAAACAGGGTACAAAATCATGGGACAAGGTCTTGTTGCCAGCCTATGGTATAATGCACTATGTATTGCTTGCCATAGTCGGACTGGATGTCGGCAGATTTCAAGGGTCAAGTCTCGGTATCAATTTTGCAGTATTGGGTTTCATGTTTTACATCATTAGCGCTATTCTTCTTACTTGGGCAATGATAGCAAACCCGCATTTTGAAACAACTGTTCGAATCCAGAAAGATAGAGATCATCAAGTTATAACAACCGGGCCCTATAAAATTATCAGACACCCTGGTTATGCTGGAGGAATTCTGTTGGCCATATCGATCCCACTCATCATAGGTTCCCTTTTCGGATTGATTCCGGCAGGAATTATTATTCTTTTGTTGATAATCCGTACTTCGTTGGAAGATAAAACGCTCCTTAACGAATTGAATGGGTATTCAGAATATGCTAAAAGGGTAAAATATAGACTTTTTCCAAGGGTTTGGTAGTCGGAAAAGCAAAACAAGGCAGTAGCCCGATAATCTTTTTCGAGTCCTTCACAACAAGAGCCATGAACCGCTAGAGATTCCTAGAACCCCTCCCTTATCTTCCTACCTGTAAGTTGGATAAAGACATCCTCGAGACCTATTCGTCTTTTGATCTAAACTCTAAAAACGTGGCTCAAATAAAATTTTAAGCATGTTCCTCATCTATTTAGATAGTTAATTGAGCAAACTTCGGGTACTTCACATAGGCCTTGATGATACAGACTCCAAGGATGGAATGTGCACCACCTATGTTGGCGCCGTAGTCGTGGATAGACTCAGGGAGATGGGCGTGAAGATAATCGATTATCCACGTCTCATCAGGCTCAATCCGAACTGGGTCTTGAAGACTAGGGGAAATTGTGCCATCTCAATAGAAGTTGAGACAAGATCTGAGCTTATACCTAAAATAAAGCAGATGGTCTTGGAGACTGTAGAGCAACTGGCAGAGCTAGATCATGAGACGACGAATCCAGGCGTGGTCTTCTTAGAAGGTGGCAATATACCTGAAGAGTTAAAGGTCTTCTCAAATAAGGTAATTAAGGATATAGTGACCATTGATGAAGCAGAAGATCTGGCGAAGAGGATAGGTGCTGAGTTTTTCAAGTTCAAGATAGGGAGAGGAATCATAGGCGCTTTAGCAGCAATAGGTGAAGAATTAAAGCAAGATAAAACCTATGAACTCATAACTTATAGAGTGCCGAACAACAGGGGCACAAAGAGGAAGATCGATAGAGAATCCGTATTCAAGATGAACGAACTGACTTATCCAGCGACCTTCGATAATATCGACCTTGCAACGGGTGAGATAAGGATAACGCCCCACACACCTTGCCCGATCTTGTATGGTATCAGGGCTGAAAGTCCCCAGACAGCAGAGAAAGCTCATAATTTTGTAAAAGCCCTCGAGCCTATAGAAAGGTGGGTGATATACAAGACGAATCAAGCCACGGATGAGCATATAAGAGATGCAAAGATATCTGAAGTGCAACCAGACCGTTCTTTTGTGGTCGAGGGAGAAGTCTGTAAGAAGCCAAGGATCATACATGGGGGCCATGTGATATTCAGAATAAGAGATGAGAGTGGCGGGATAGACTGTGCCGCTTATGAGCCTACAAGAAAATTCAGGAAGACAGTCACGGAATTGACTGTTGGTGATGTGATCAAAGCCTATGGTGGAGTCAAGCTAAAGCCATCATTACCATTGACCATAAACCTTGAGAAGATAGAAGTCGTCAAGCTCAGCCCTGTTTTGAAGAAGGTAAACCCAGTCTGTTCATCATGTGGCAAGAGGATGAAGTCAGCGGGGAAAGGGAAGGGCTTTGTGTGTAAAAACTGCAAGCTGAAGCTCTCGAAGGAAGCAGTCAGATTTGAAGAGATGCCAAGGGGCATAACCTTAGGGGTCTACGAAGTTCCGCCTAGGGCTAGGAGGCACTTGGCAAAGCCCTTGATTCGCCTTTCACCTCGAGTCTGGTAAAATGACCAATGAATGAGATTCATTGCAATATCAGCATAATCTCCCATCATGCTCTTGCCCCTGATCGCTTTCATCATATTGAGCTGTATTTTACATTCACTCATATTCGATCTTTCTAAATAAAATAAGGAGTCCGTAGAGGAAGATGTTGTGTTCCTTGAAATATCTTGCATCTCTAGCCTATCTATGGTCTATCATCGATCGATTCCTCCAGTAAAGTTTTAAGGTCTACACCATTGGGCTAGGCTATGGCCCATAAACCCTTCATCCTAGAAAGGGAGAAGTCGGTATTGCTCATAATAGATATGCAGAATGACTTCATAGAAGAGGGTAGTTGCCTTGAAGTACCAGCAGCCAGAGAAGGTTTGAGCAGGCTCAAGAGGCTGATAGACGTTTGCAGGGAGCTCAAAGTTCCTGTCATATACGCGGCCCATGTGCACCTCCCGAACTTCCAGATCAATCCAATGGAGGTTTTGATGTTTCCTGAGTTAAAGGAGAGGGGCTTAAGGTTAGGGAGCAGGGGCGCCGAAATCCGCTCTGAAATAGGGCCAAAGCCTGGAGAGATAGTAGTTTACAAACACCGCTACGACGCCTTCTATGGTACGAACCTTGATATAATTATTCGGAACATAAAGGGTCCAAGGGTCGTCGATACAGTAATGATCTCAGGCGTTGTGACGAATATTTGCTGTGAATCGACAGCTAGATCGGCCTTTCTCAGAGATTACAAGATCGTCTTTGGGAGCGATGTGACCTTTGCTATGGATGAGGACTCCCAGAAGGCGACCTTAAAGACGATTTCCTTAGCCTTCGGCAGGGTTATGAGTTCAGAAGAGATAATCAAAGCCTTAGAGAAGGGCGAGTTTTAGGTTAGGCTAGACTAGGCTAGTCAGGAGTCACTATAACCTCGACAGGCAGGTTGGCTTTTACGATGATCGAACTCACTCTTGGTTCGGTCTGACTATTCTCAAATACTATCTCAAAATCTTCCTTTGAACAAGCTAAGATTAAGTTATCCCTTCCTTCATAAGAAGGCAATCCCCGTTTTACGCCTAATCTCGGATAAAGGGCTTGAAGATAAGGTATAGTGTTAAGGGCGACCACACTGCCGACACAATCATGAAGTTTCTCTATGAGGGTAGAAAAGGTCGATATCTTATCCTCCCTCATCTCAAAAGGATCGATGGACCACGCCACCAAAATCCTTGCCCTGCCCGCTTTAAGACCCTTCTCTTTTAATATGGTACGAACCCTGTTTACAACGTATTTGATATAGCCTTCCAGACTTTTCAGTATGCCCGACATCGTATACCACAACGGCTCACCACTCTTCAAGGTTTCTGTGATCACTTTTATATCGAATAGGTTCTCACTTACCGTCTCCAGATAGACCTCCTCGTGACTATCTTTAAAACCCTTCAGAAGTCCCAAATCCTCTAATCTGCTTAACTTTTTATACAACTCTAATTCTGTCGCTATAGAACTGTACTTTCTTATTATGTGCTTGGAATAGAGCCACTCAGCCAAGTAAAGGGGGAGGATATCGGGTACATCGATCAGAGCCGATCTGAGAGTCCCGATAACGGCTTCATCTAAATCCATTCTGCTCGACCCTATTAAGACAGGTTTATTGGTTCTTGGAGTTAGTGGAGCATATATGTAATCGAAGTCCACACCTAAATCTAGTCCAGTCAGCTTTTCTATCAACGATATGCTCTCTCTATTGCCTCCATAACTCATCGGCAACATGTTTACAAAGACCACCCCTTTTGAGAGATGTTTCACTACGCTCTTCAGCCTTAAGCTGATCGTAGACTTGCCTTCTATACCATGAGTCCTTATCTTAGGGGCGAAGAAGATGCATTTTGCCTTGCCTATCGCATCTTCCATCGATTCGAGACCTAGCAAGGGCTCATCTTCAAGAAGTGCTGCGACCGAATCAAATCTGGCGAGGATTTTATTTTTCAACTGCATGCCAACGTTCAGGTTTTCATCTACTAGAGTGGTCTGCATGTCAAAAAAGGATAGTGAAGAAGCAATCCTATACCCTTCCGTACTTAAGCCAAATATTGTAATGGGGGCAAGGATATTATTTGACAACCTTTAATCTCAAGGGATATAATCGTCCTTTAATATATTTGCTTTAAGGGTGTTTATTACTATCTTATCGCCCCAAATTAGGACTGGAAGGCGCTAAGTTCAGCGCTGAGGGGTATGGAAAAAAGCTTGATCCTGATTTAGGGCAAATGTTCTAGGATCATAATTCGACTTAATTATACTAGCCAGAGGTGATTCTCCCAGTCCTTCAATTCTCTTCTCTATCTGCTTCAGCTGTTGTTGCAAACTTTCCATCTGATTCTTTAACAATAAAATCTCTTTTCCTTCAACATTGAAAGAGTTGGCGCCATCGGTGCTCTCATGGGTTTTTGGGAGAAAGGTGTTGGAGGAAATTCTTACATGCCTCGTTTCATGCCCATTCCACGACCAAGTCCCCTACCTCTACCGAACCATCCTGGTCTGTACCAAGGCGGCAGATAGCTGAACGGTCCTCTTCTTGGCCATGGTCTCGACCAACCTCCACGACCTCTACCAAACCGACCCCATCCTCTCCAACCCATGTCTACATCACCCAATTAATATGTACATATGCACAATATTATATTATGCATATTTAAAAAATATCTACATCAAAACTCATTCTTTAACTTCTAACAATCGGTCTTTATTATCCTTCTCATTTAAAGGATAAACCTCGCCTGAGATTATAACAAGTTCTCTTCCTTCTGCGAGCATCGATGCCACTTTTTTCCGGGCACTATCCAAACACCTCCACAGAGTTCCCCTTGAGACACCCATCTTTTTAGCAGCCTCTTCCTGTAACAATCCTTTATAATCGACAAGGCGAAGAGCCTCTAATTCATCGAATGTCATCGTTATTACATCCTTTTTTGAAATTAATAAAACACCGTCAGAGGTTACTGGCAAGAAACATCTTATGTCAGGCATCCTTCCGATCATTCTGGGCTTCATAGGTCGTCCTCGTCCTCCTCTTCGTCTCCATCGCCAGCCACATCCCAAACTTTCCCACCACTCCACTTAATTAATAGAGCAGAGACTTATATGAGTTGATGTAAGGATAGATTTTTCAGGAAATTTTATATATATGAAAAATATATATATTTGTGTTTTTGCACATATTATAGGGGTAGCGTGGCGAAGGGAAATATCAGTGGTATCCGACATCTTGAGCCCGCAGATCAGCCTAAAATTTGTAAGATATCAATACAAGGAGAACCGAAGAACTAATAATAAAGAAGATGGTGTGAGTGATCTATGCAAAACAGAGGTAAGGATGAACAGGAGCATCGTATAAACGCTTGGATGGCCAAGATCAAGCATAAGATAGTTGTGCTCAGCGGTAAAGGTGGAGTTGGCAAGAGTACTGTAGCCGCTAACTTGGCTGTCGCTTTGGCACGGAAGGGTCGACCAAATCTGGTGGGCATCCTAGATGCAGACATCACAGGGCCTAGCATACCAAAGATGCTTGGAGCGAGAAAGCAACAGTTAAGAGCCGGTCCACCGGGAATTTTCCCAGCAACAGGGCCTCTAGGAATAAAGATCGTATCGATGGACTTTCTCCTCCAATCTGATGAGACACCTATAATCTGGCGTGGTCCACTGAAATCTGTAGCCATAAAGCAGTTTCTGGCTGATGTGGTCTGGGGTGAACTTGAATTTCTCCTCATCGATCTTCCACCTGGAACAGGTGATGAAGCCCTCAGCATAATGCAACTCATACCAGATATAGATGGTGTCATTATAATCACCATCCCTTCTGAGGTTTCTCAGATAGTTGTCAAAAAGGCAGTTACTTTCACCCGTAAACTAAATTCGCCGATAATAGGGATCATAGAAAACATGAGCGGTTTTGTCTGCCCAAAGTGTGGTGCTGAGACGAACATCTTCAAGGTTGGTGGAGGTCAGAAGATATCAGACGACCTTGACGTCCCTTTTCTCGGGAGGATCCCCCTCGATCCACGGATATGCGAAGGTTCTGATCAAGGCTCTCCTTTCATTATCGAACATTCAGACTCCCCAGCCGCAAAAGCGTTCGTAGAGATAGTAGATAAAATTGAAGACTTTCTTAAGAAAGGAGAAACACATCTTACTCTAGACTAATTCAGGAGACATTCAAATGTTTAGAGCAACCTATTGACATTATTTATCAGTATATAAGAGGGTAATGCCTACCCCATGGAGAATGATACAAATGGAAACAGTGAGTAAAGCTAAGTTTCTGATAGTTTACGACAACAACAGGTTCGATGATCGTTTGAAGGTTGCATGGGGATTTGGCTGCCTTGTCAACGTAAACGGATTCAACATCCTTTTTGACACAGGTGAAGATGCTAAAACCTTGCTTTATAATATGGCTAAGCTTAACATAGACGTGAAGAAGATCGAAGTGATAGTTCTCTCCCATCTACATGGAGATCATGCCGGAGGATTGATGGGGGTCATACGTTCAGATGATCATTTTAAGGTTTATGTACCTTCCAGTTTTCCGAGTGGTTTTAAAAGAGAGATACAGAGTTATGGATGTGAAGTTATCGAAGTTAGAGATGCTATCAAGATATTCGATGGTGTAGCTTCAACTGGAGAGCTTGGAGTAGCTATAAAGGAGCAGTCTCTTCTAGTAAACACACTGATGGGTCTTGTAGTTATTACGGGTTGCTCTCATCCTGGTATTATAAGGATCATCAAAAAGGCCAAAGAGTTGACCAAGATGGTAATACACCTTGTAATTGGAGGCTACCATATCGAAACTACTTCTCGGGACAGCATTACATCTGTCATCCATCAGTTTCAAGACTTAGGCGTTGAGAAGGTTGCTCCATGTCACTGTAGCGGAGACCTTGTGAAAACGATGTTCAAGCAAGCGTTCGCAGAAGACCTCATCAAGGTTGGAGTAGGTAAGACCATAGAATTCTAGATATAAAATGACTTCAAAAGTGATAAGCCTAACTGAAACTTGGTTGATTATTTGGAGAAAATTCTATCAGAGCTCCATATTCTAAGTAGGTGATACCATCATGATCGAAATGCTCATAATCATGCTCATAACTGGTGCAGTAGTCGGGTTGGTGAGCTCCTTCTTTGGTGTGGGTGGAAGCTTCATAACTGTTCCCGTTACGATCTACATCTTCGAGACCTTCATGGGGGTGTCTCCAAGCCTTGCCACATTGATAGCCTTTGGGACGAATATGACGATAGTGGTTCTAACAAGCTTTAGCGGAGCACTTAGGCACAGAAAGGAGTTAAAGATAAAGAACATGAAGTTTCCAGTTAGGCACTATCTGAGCTTTGGAATCCCTGTCGGCGTTGGAAGTTTCATCGGTGCTCTATTGGTTTTCATGTTTTTCACATCCTTTCGGGTTGAGGCAGGAATAGTTCTGGAGATCATCTTTGGAACGTTCTGTTTCTTCGGTGCATATAGGCTCATGAAGGCTAAGCCGATGATTGTAAAAGAACTAACCGCCCCGTCGGTGCCGAAATATGCAGCAAGCGGTCTATTCTCTGGAATTTTTGCCCATTTCATTGGAAGTGGTGGAGGAATAGTGTACGTACCAGTCTTGAACACTCTTTTGGGTGTGCCAGCTCTCTTAGCAGTTGGAATATCCCTCGCCGCGATGGTGATAGGCTCTTCAGTTGGTACCTTATCATTCGGTTTACTTGGGCGTATAGATCAGATGCAACATGCAATCGACTACCCTCCATTAACCTTTGGATGGCTCAATTTAACAGCCTTCCTTGGAATCGGTGTTGCCAGTGTGTTATTGGCTCAAGTAGGTCCAAGGCTCGCATATCGAACTTCCCCTAAAAAATTCGAGGTATTGCTCGCAATAGTCTACTTTTTAATAGGATTTAGGCTGATCGTAAGAGGAATTTACCAATTACAGGGATTGGTTCCTCCAATATTATAACACGTTAAATTAAAAGAGTTAATTTGTATGAAAGCGCTTAGAGGTAAGTCTTGAAAGTCTGGATAGACGTAATGCTCTGGGGGAATTTATACCATTCTCCCAACTCAATAGACATCTAGGGATAGATATCTATTTCAGCGAATCTTCCTGTAAAGAGGAAGATGTTAGAGATGATACTCATAGGGCTAGGGTCAGACGGAGCAACCTTCTTGGTCAGTAGGATGGCTTCGATGCTACTAGGTATATTATAGAAGTTGGATAGAATAGGAAGGTTTATACCTTTATTGAGCAGTTTGTAATCCCCCTTAAATCTAACAAGACGATATAGCCAGAGTATCTACCGTTCTGGCGATGGTTATTGCCTCAGACTCGCCCTTGCCTTGGATAGGGGTTAAGTGGAGCGTACTTGTTTACTATTGGAACCATACCATACCTAACTTCTTGTAGAACCACGGCCTTTCTTCTTCACAACACGGCAAGAATGAGTTAACCTCGAACTTGGGAACTATACTATCTCGTCTTTAGAAGTCTGTGTAGAATGACACCCCCAACTATTAAGAGAGATCCCAATAGGATCACAGTGATATCGAACTGTAGAATCATGAAAAGGCAGGATAGAAGACCTAGGAAAGCGGTTACCGAAAA
Source organism: archaeon (assembly GCA_024256285.1). Lineage (GTDB taxonomy): Archaea > Thermoproteota > Nitrososphaeria > Nitrososphaerales > JACAEJ01 > HK02M2. Next base: position 36,627 of record JACGUG010000006.1, on the reverse strand, counting down.
TCTCCCTATGTTCAATGGAACCTTAAAAGGTCTCTTCAACTCTGGTGCCCTATATCTTAGATGTATCAAAGAAATGTTAACGAAGGCGAAGGTGATGAAGGCCCCAAAACTCGTTAAGTTGGCCACGAACTCTAGGTCACCCAAGAAGACAAAGATGATGGAAGAGAGCATCATGGCGAGAACTGCCAGCGATGGGGTGCCCCTTTTGAGGTCGATTCTTGAGAGGATCCCTGGCAAAGCACCTTCCCTCGCCATGCCGTAGATCATCCTAGAGCCCACAACCAACATGATCAAAACTGTATTGCTAGTGGCAAATAGGGCTATCAGAGATATGATAGTGAACGCATTTTCACCCAGAGCCTTAGAAGCTGCGAAGGCAAGAGGCGAACCAGTTCCACCGAGATCCCTCCAGTCAGCCAAGCTAACAGTGGCTGAGACCACTAGGACGTAGAGGCATGTTGTTATTAGGATTGAGAAAATCAACGCTTTTGGAATTATCTTTTCTGGATTTCTGGTCTCTTCGGCTATGTTGACGATGTCCTCGAAGCCCAGATAGGCGAAGAATATCAGAGCCGAGGCCGATAAGATGCCGGGTAGACCGTTGGGCGCCTCTAGAAGATCGACTTTACCTAGGCTTCTTGCACCTATCAAGATTATGAGGATCAACCCAAACATCTCCACAAAAGTGAAGAGTATATTCATTCTCGTCGACTCTTTTATCCCGGAGAAGTTGATATACGATAGCAAAGCTATTAGAACCACGGCGATTGGAATTATAGGGAAGCTAAAGAGGCCTTGGAAATAGCCGGCAAAGCCCAGAGCCACAGCAGAAACAGATATCATGCCAGTCAAGATTATCAGCCAGCCGGTGGTGAAGGCCAAGATTTCACACTTACAAGCAGTCTTGACATAGATGTACTCTGCAGCCTCCCTCGGAAACATCGATGAAAGCTCGGCATAGCTCAGGCCTGTTAGAGAGGCAATCGCGGCACCCAATATGAATGAAAGCCAGACAGAGTTTCCCGCTATACCGGCTGCTTCCCCTACCAATACGTAGATCCCAGCTCCCAGAATTATTCCCACACCCCACATGGTTACCTCGAAGAGGCCGATCTCCCTTCTCAAAGAAATCACACAACCTACATTGAGAACAGAGTTTATATACCAACCGTCCGAATGAGACGAGAAATTATTGGAAAGAGATTTCAGACCTGAATATACCAAGTATATAAAAGAAGAGACGCCCGGATTTTCTGTCGAGTCTACGTCTTATCCTCAGTAGGAGCAAAAAGGTTAGAGTAGCAAAGATAGCTGATGGGATATCGAAAAGTAGAGTGTTTTTGTCTATCTAAAATAAATCCAGAGATGATGGAGCCAATGCCCGTCGAAAAGAGTATATCTGTAACGTTGCTGCCAATGAGGTTTCCCACCGAGAGCTCTCTGCTTCCCTTTCTTACTACATTCAAGATACTACAAGTTCGGGCAACCCATTCCTAATCCTATCATCACGAAACCTATCGTCGATTGAGGTATGTGCAAAAACTCCAACAAGGCTACAGCACTATCCACAACGATCAGGATGCCAAGATGATCGAGCCAATACCGGCTCTGAGTAGCATAAGGTCGATGTAAGTGCTATGTCTCCACCGCAGCATATACCCGTTTTAGCAGGCTCCCTATCAACAGTGATTTTTAACTCACTCTTGACGAGATAGAAGACATAGATAAGGTAGGCGCTTATGAGGAAGAGAGGGAATCGACCCCCATCAAGCGAGAGAGTCGACGAAAAGTTTAACTTTAGGCTGAAGATACCTATGAAGTTTGATGAATGAAATCAAAATGTTAAATATGAAGGAGAATGGAAATTGAGTGTTGAAATTGAAAACATAAGGAAAGATGTTCGGATGCGTGTCGAGACCGACTCAATTATGTCGATCGCATGGATACTTGTGTACGTTATACCCATCTTGGCATGGATTCTATTTCCATTGAGCTTCTTTATAGCAGGGGTAACGATATTTCCTCCAGGTCCAACTCCTCCTCCAGGTCCTTCAGTTATACCCCTTCTAATATGGGCGGTGTTGTTACCTTTACTATTGATAATCGGTTTCATAGTTTCCATAATACTGATATACATGCTTGTTAAGAGGCGTAACACTCATTTCAAAAGACAAATCTTTCTTTTCGATGATATCCTTAAGGCAGTTAGAGTGATAGCGGCAAAAAAGGGAGTCAATGCAGAGATAGAGTTGGCGTCTTGTGAGAGAACAGTGAGGGAAGCCAAGGCTGAAGAAACGGAGAAGAGCGCTGTGCTTTGGGCTATTCTATCAGCCTTCATATTCCTTGCAGACTGGTATGTCCGCTACTTTCTGATGAAAGACTTCTACAAGCATGAGAGAAAAGAAGACGGATTTTGGGAAGACATGAACAAAGCACTGGACAAGTGTGGCGTAAAGTTTTCTATGCCCAGAAGGATGGTGACTTTGCCTGACAGAAGCTTTGTTCTCTATCTAATTCTCACAATAATAACTTTGGGCATATTCGGAATCTACTGGCTCTACGTCTTATTGAAAGACCCCAATGAACACTTCGGATATCACATAAAGATAGAAGATGAGCTTTTGAGCACCTTAGAATCTGTCGCTGTATAAAATAAAAGATCAAAGATCTGTTCCTAGATCTGTTCCTTATAGGACATATTCTCCCCGAATCCCAAGATGTCACGATAAAACGAAGAATAGATGGAGTAGCTTTAAATGGAGATAGGATATCTTTCTTAATTAATTAAAATTATGACCCCTCAAGAAGATATGGTGCCCAAGCTATACGTAAGAAACAGCCTAGAAAGAGGATGATCAAGACTTGAGAATACGACATAACCTTTCTCTGGCTTCACCTGCCCTCATAGCCTTAATTGCTCTGCTCTTAGTCGATATAATTCTAGGAGATTACGAGTTCTTTATAATTATAAACCAAGGGATAACAAACCAGATACTAGACTTTTCATGTGTGTATCTGTTCATCCTCCTTTTCTCCGCATCTTTCATCCTCTCCTTAATTATCGTATTTACTTCACATAAGAGTAGCTCTAAGGTGAGTGGCCTGCTCTCGATTATATCGGGTTTCCTAGCCTATGGCATCGGCTCTCTACTCAAGGTTCTATTCGGAAGGCCAAGGCCCTTTGAGGTTCTTCCTGCCAGAGTCATCGGTCTGATACATACTACGAGCTTCTCCTTTCCTTCGACAACGACCATGCTTGTATTCAGTCTAGCCTTCCCGATACTATTTGATAGGCCTAGATTGGGAGCCTCCCTTGTCACCCTCTCTTTCTTGATGGGCTTTTCAGTTGTGTATACAGGCTTTCACTTTCCAGGAGACGTTATAGCAGGAGCCTTCTTCTCATTGATCATAACTCTCTGCATGGATAATATAAAGCCTCGTATAGAGAGTTTTCTAGATCGTCTGGAAAGGTTGAAGAGAAGCCTTTGAGCTAAGGTGACTGATCCAGGCGTAGAAGTACCTTCAGATATCGGTACAGCCCCTCAGTATCTCTTATTCTCGGGAATGTTTACTTTGTCTCACTAAGGAGTTTTAGAGGCATGGTGACTTAAAGCCAGAGATAGATGGATGAGTGGTTTCCAGTAGGGATTTTCCAACTGAGATACCGAGATTGAATACCTAAAGACTAAAGAGCATCTTAAATTGATGAGGAAGCACGCTATCTATGGTCTGAATTGGTCAGCGAAGGAGACGGAGCTCCAGACTTCACTTTGCGAGCAGACGATGGAAGAGATGTGTCCTTGAGCTATTACCGAGGTAAAAGGTAGCTCTCTATTTCTACCCAAAGGACGGGACCCCACGTTGTACCAGAGAGGCTATCGAGTTCAGGGATATGATCGAAGATTTTGAGAAGGAAGGCATAGTCGTACTCAGCGTAAGCAAGGACAGCGTTCAATCCCACCAGAAGTTCAAGAGAAAACATAAGTTGCCCTTTACTTTGCTCAGCGACCCCGAAGGAAAAGTCTTGGACCTATACGGTGTCTGGAAGAAGAGAAGCCTCTACGGTAGGGCGTTCATGGGTACGGAGCGAACTACCTTCCTCATTGATGAAAGGGGGATGGTGAAGAAGGTATATCGGAAGGTAAGAGTAAAAGGACATGCACAAGCCTGCCTCCTAGACCTGCAGATGGCAAAGCAGGCAGGTAAATCATAGAACGAGATACAGTTAATTAGGAGAGGTGAATGTAGATCATTTCTTGAAAAACAACCAGTTCTTCCTTCCTTTGAGCCTCACCAGACAGTAATCGCCCCTAAGCTTGATGCCTTTGATTTCGAAGACCAACTTTTTTTCATCCCTTTCTTTTAAGACATACTGCCCCTTGTCCCAAATTTCCACAGTACCTGCGCCGTATTGGCCCTCTGGAATCTTTCCTTCAAAATCTGCGTATTCGATGGGATGGTCTTCCACTTGAACTGCCAGCCTTTTTACGCCCTTTTCTATGGGAGGTGTTTTCGGGACTGCCCAACTTTTGAGAACTCCGTCCATTTCTAGCCTTAAGTCATAGTGAAGGTGTGTAGCTTGGTGTTTTTGGATGACGTAAATGTTTCCATCACTTTTTTTCTCTTGACCTTTAGGCTCCTTTGTTTCTTCAAAATCTCTCTTCTTCCAATATTCTTTAAGTCCCATTTTCTCGCCCCTAATAACTATGAAATCGATCACCTTTATGACTTAGGGTATCAAGTTGCACCTTTTGGAACTTTCGAGTTGAACTTTTCAACTAAGATTTGGAGCATTTCTTGATGTTTCTGGCCTTTCCTGTAGAAGCCAGTGGGTCTTATGTCTTCTTCGAGCTCCTCTAGATCAGCATTGGCGTAGTCTTCTGCCTTTCTGTACTTTTTGAAGAGGGTCTTCGTAAAAGTGTTTACCCTTCTGTCGGTACATCGAGCTGAGAGGATTCTAAACTTTATGTAGAACTATAACAAAGATAACTTTCTATAGTCGATGTCAAAATTTAAAAGAAGATTATAGCTAATCTATTGTTGCATAATTCAGCCCGGTGGTGTAGAGGTCAAGCATAGCGGGCTTTGGAGGGTCTTCCGAAGTTACCCGCTGACGCCAGTTCGAATCTGGCCCGGGCTATCTTATTTTTAAGAATATGAAGAATGACATTGTTTCCTTCAGGTTTCTTGAGAAACCAAGTGGCAACCAAGTAACTGAAGCTAAGATTCCAGATAATTTCTTAGTTCTTTTAGAGTTGATACGAGTTGCTTTTCATCATATACTATTCGATCTGAAAGGGCGATAGGCCATGGGGAGGGTACTCTTCTCTTGCTCATGAAGACCACCTTCTTCCCCATCTGTTTAGCAACGTATATCTCTACCGCAACTCCATAACTGGGCCCATCGAACAATGCTACAACTACATCGCTCTCTATAATGAAGTCTAGATCGTGCCTCGTTATATCTTCAGCCAGATCTTTTTTATCTCTAAAATCTTTAATTTGACTGTAATCTTCATAAGAAATCTGATCTAAGACATCGAACCCCTCTTTTTTGAGAAGAGACTGTATCTCTCTTATCTCTAAAACTCCCCTGTCCCCTATAGAACCACAGACCACTACCTTCATCCTGACCGACTTACCTTAAAATTGTGCCCCACTATTATGTGTAGCTCTTAAAGTAAAAAGATTATGCTTTTCGGAATGAAGTTCAGTTAGAGAGTCTCTTGCGGAGGAGGAATTATATACTTCAGCGACGATAACCATCGATAGCACGAAAGCCATGCTGATAGAGTGTATATATTTTTGTGATGAATCGTTTCTTCAAGAGATAAAAGTTGAAAGTAATCGAACTATAGAAAGCTTTTGAAAATGTTTAAACTATGACTCTTCCCATACGTAAGTAACAATGGTAAAGAAGATCGATGTTACAAAATTTTCAAATTTTATGAACCCGTGTAGAAAGACTCAGATAATAATCCAGCCTATAATGAGGGGAGGGATAGTACCAGAAGAAGTGCAAAAGAAGTTGTTCGAAGAGGGATGGATGCGTGTCGGATACGCTATTTGCTACAACTGCCTTGAAGGAAGATCAGATAGGATATCGAAACCTCCTGTTGACGACTTCCTTACCAATTTAGCAGACTTCTTCGGCGGAGATTTTGCTGAGCATACCTTTGCATCAAGGGCTGCCCAGTTCGCCGTTATGAAGACGATAGCAGATGAAATTTCAGAGGACTCTAAGAACTTCACAGATATAGTGCTCACTGATCCCTTATGCCATTACACTACAGCCGTCGCAGCAGAGATGGCTGGTCTTAAACTAATAGGAGTGCCCCATTCTGGTTACCCAGATTATAAAGTAGAGCCGGATAGCTATATAGAGAGGGTCGAGAGCATCAAGAAGGAGACCGGTAAGCTGCCTGCATTAATAGCAGTAACTCATGTCGAGCCTCATTATGGAAACTTGAACCCCGTAAAAGAGATAGGCAAGATAGCACGAGAGTATGATATTCCATACATGGTAAATGCTGCTTACACAGCAGGGATATTCCCTGTCGATATGAAAGATATTCAGGCAGATTTCCTAACTGTATCTGCTCACAAGTCTATGGCTTCTATCGGTCCACTCGGCTTCCTAATTACGAATGATGAATGGGCGAAGAAAGTCTTCAAAGAGTCTTTGATGAAGATCGATCAACCTGAGAGGATTTTGGGTAAGAAGATGGTCAATGTCTTCGGTTGTAGCGTTGGAGGCTTGCCTTTGATCTCAGCCATTTACTCTTTCCCTTACGTTATAGAGAGGGTAAAAAGATGGGATGAAGAACTGAAGAAGGCAAGGTGGTTTATATCAGAGATGGAGAAGCTTGGCGATATCTTTCTGATAGGAGATAGACCTCATAACCACCATCTAATGCATTTTGAAACTCCGATATTCTGGGAAATATCAAAACATCATAAGAGGAGAGGTTTCTTCCTTGCTGATGATATGATAAAAATGGGCATAGTTGGACTTCATCGTGGGTTGAGCAAGCATTTTAAAATCTCTTTGTATGGATTGAAGTGGGAAGAAGTGAAGAAAGTCAGAGATGCATTTTATTACATAGCCCAAAAGTACGTTACTGAGTTTAAATTGAATTATGAAGTGCCCAGTAATGAAGAGTTACCTTAAAATACCGATCTATTCAAACTCTTACGTTGATTTTAACCCGTTCCTTCATTTCTTCTCACATTTTTAACTGCTCTTCTTGCTAAATGTAGTCACCTAAAACTTCGGATAAGTTGAGCATCGAAAGTACTTTAACCCTGGCTAATCAAAGAGCTTAAATCGTTAACAATATTAATGAACAAGGTAGAAGTAAGTATAAGGGCTTAAATTCGAAAATTAATTTACATGTGGTGTGCCATGGGTAATCAACTATACGTGATAACGGTACAAGGCCTAGACAGACCTGGGCTTGTAGCAGGAATTTCAGAAATCTTGGCAGATGCTAATGTCAACATCGTGGACATAGATCAGACGGTTATAAGAAAACTCTTTGCCATGTTCATAATAGCGGACTTCACCAGTTCCACTCAAACTTTTAAAAAAGTAAGAGAAGGGCTCATTAAAAAAGCCAGAGAGCTCGATATGAAGGTTTCTATCGAGCCTTACACACTGGATGAGGGTTTAAGGAGAAAAGAAGAGAGGAAACTGATCCTATTGACGATAATCGGCAAAGATAGACCTGGTATAGTTGCAAGATTCTCCAGTATATGTGCAGAAAACGGTGTAAACATAGAAAGGGCGAAGATGATGGCGAGGGGGGATACGATAGCCATGGAACTACTTCTAAATACAGAGAACCTTTCCGTGGATTTCAATGATTTTAAAGACTCTCTTCATGGAGCAAGTCTAGGGCTGGGCTTGAGTGCCATAATTCAGAGACAGGATGTCTATCGGAAAGCGAAGAAGCTTGTCGTCTGTGATCTGGATTCAACGATCATCCAGCAGGAGATAATAGATGAACTCAGTGCCGTAGCAGGGGTTGGTGAAAAGGTCGAATCGATAACAAGAAGGGCCATGGAAGGAGAGATGGATTACACCAAGGCTCTGAAGGAGAGGGTCAGGCTCTTAAAAGGTCTACCAGTATCGGTCTTGGACGAAATTCTAAAGAACATAACATTCAGTAGCGGGGTTGAGGATCTACTACTGGTCTTGAAAGAGCTTGGCTGTAAAATAGCGATCATCACTGGGAGTTTCTCTTATTTCACAGATAAGATCAAAGAAAAATTCGATATAGATTTCGTCTTTGCCAACGAACTGATAATAGAAGATGGCAAACTCACTGGAGAAGTCAAGGAGCCTATAATCGATGCTGAGATGAAGAGAAGATCGATTCAAGAGCTTATAGAGAAGGAAGGGATCAAAAGGGAAGAGGTTATTGCCATAGGCGATGGTGCTAACGATAGATTCATGCTCATGGAGGCTGGCTTGGGGATTGCCTTCGATGCAAAGGAAATCTTAAGAAAAGTTGCAGACGGTGTGATAAAGAAGGACAATTTAGGGGGACTAATCTACTGTCTGAGCGAATTTAAGGACTATTAATCTATCTGTTCGAATCTTACTTCAGACTCATCGGCTGATGATCTATCCATCTTGATCTTGGCTTGAGCTGCAGCGAATCTTGCAACGGGCACTCTAAAGGGTGAGCAACTCACGTAATCCAGACCTATCTCATGGCAGAACTCTACAGATGCTGGGTCTCCACCATGTTCGCCACAGATTCCTATCTCGATGTCATGCCTTATCTTTTTTCCGAGGTCCACACATATCCTCATGATCTTGCCCACACCTTCACGGTCTAAAGTCTCGAAGGGATTCGCCTCTAAGATATTCTCGTTGAGGTAATTGTACAAGAACTTGGCTTCGGCATCATCCCTACTGTAGCCAAATACGGTCTGAGTCAGATCGTTTGTACCAAATGAGAAGAACTCTGCATATCTGGCTATCTCATCGGCTGTCAAGGCTGCTCTTGGCACTTCTATCATGGTCCCTATCATATACTCCAACTTTACTCCCGCCTCCTCCATCACCCTCTTGGCTACATCTTCTATCCTTTGCCTCAGGAAACTTATCTCGCTTGCCTTACCCACCAAAGGTAGCATTATCTCCAATTTTACAGATATGCCCCCTTCAGCCAGCTCCGTAGCAGCCTCAAAGATCGCCCTCGTCTGCATCTCGTAAATCTCAGGGTAGCGTATGCCCAGCCTGCAACCACGATGGCCGAGCATGGGGTTATGTTCATTGAGCGTCTGAACCTTCTTGAGCACCTTCGTCTTTTCAAGGAGGGCTTTCTCACCCTTTCCTGAAAGTCTTAGCTCAGTAGTCTCAACAAGCAGATCCTCCAACCTCGGTAGAAATTCATGTAGTGGAAGATCGAGGAGCCTGATCGTCACAGGCAGACCGTCCATAATCTTGAAGATCTCTTTAAAGTCACCCCTCTGCATAGGTAAGAGCTTATTCAGGGCAATCTTCCTTTCTTCTTCAGTATTAGCCATTATCATCTCTTGCACAATCGGCAAGCGATCTTGAGCATTGAACATACGCTCAGTACGGCAGAGGCCTATCCCTTCTGCTCTGAACATCCTTGCCCTCTCGGCACCTTCCGGTGTATCCGCATTGGTGCGTACGCCTAAAGTTCGGGTCTCATCCGCCCAACCCAGCAACTCTCGAATCTCTGGACTCAACTCTGGTTCTATAGTGGGCACCTCCCCCTTTATCACGTATCCTCTGGTGCCATCGATGGTGATGATATCTCCTTTTTCGATCGTTATATCCCCAACCTTGAACTTCTCTGCCTCACGGTCTATCTTCACCTCCCCTGCCCCTGAGACACAAGGTTTGCCCATCCCCCTTGCTACCACAGCAGCATGGCTAGTCATTCCTCCCCTGCTGGTCAAGATGCCTTGAGCTGCCACCATACCATGAATATCCTCTGGTGTCGTCTCCATCCTAACTAGGATGACCTTCTCCCCAGCACTCCCACGCTTGTCAGCCTCATCGACATCGAAGATAACGATCCCTGAAGCCGCACCAGGAGATGCTGGAAGTCCTTTAGCAATAAGCTCTATCTCTGCATTTGGGTCTATTCGCCTGTGTAGTAGTCGTTCGATCTGCTTCGGCTCTATCCTCATTATTGCCTCTTCTTTACTGATGAGGCCTTCCTTCGCCATATCTACCGCTATCTTGACCGCTGCCTGTGCTGTGCGTTTTCCAGACCTTGTCTGCAACATGTAAAATCTGCCATTCTCTATTGTGAACTCTATATCTTGTACATCTTTATAATGCCTCTCCAGCAGATCACAAGTACGTTCTAATTCTTCATAAATATGAGGTGCCTCCTCCTTCATCTGATCGATGGACTTCGGTGTGCGTATGCCCGCTACTACATCCTCACCTTGAGCATTCATAAGGTACTCTCCATAGAGCTCCTTCTCTCCAGTTGCAGGGTTGCGAGTGAAGGCTACGCCCGTACCCGAATCTGGGCCTCTATTCCCGAATACCATCGCTTGTATGTTGACAGCTGTACCCAGATCGTTTGAAATTTTATACTCTCTACGATACACGATCGCCCTTGGATTATTCCATGAATCGAAGACTGCCCTAATAGCCATGAGTAGCTGTTGATTAGGGTCTTGGGGAAAATCTTTGCCAGTCTCTTCCTTGATCAGCTTTTTAAACTCCTCTGCTATCTCCTTTAGAGCCTCAGCATCTAAATCTAAATCCGACTTCGCACCTAACTTGTGTTTATACTCCTCTATTATTCTCCCAAATTTTTCACGCTTTAAATCTAAGACAACGTTGCCGAACATCTCCATGAGCCGTCTGTAACAATCATAAGCAACTCTCTCATCATTGGTTGCCTTTGCTAAGCCCTTGACAGTCTCGTCGTTCAGACCAAGGTTGAGGACGGTATCCATCATACCTGGCATGGAGACTGGTGCTCCAGATCGGACAGAAACCAGTAAAGGGTCGGAGGAATCCCCAAACTTCTTCCCTACTTTCTTTTCTATATGCTCGATCTTCTCAAGAACTTCCTTTTCTAAGCCATCTGGAAAGCGTTGATTCATGGCATTGTATTTCCTACAAGCCTCGGTGGTTATGGTGATCCCTGGGGGGACGGGTAAGCCTATCCTTGTCATTTCAGCTAGATTTGCTCCCTTTCCTCCCAAAAGTGACCTTAACTTAGCACTTCCTTCTTCAAATAGGTAGACCCACATCCCTTTATCTGCCTCCTTCTTTGAAAAGATTCGATATTAAATATTTTCGATAGGAGATGACCTTCATCTTTAACAATCATTTTTAACCAGAGTTTATTATAATAGCTTAAGGAGAGCCACCATGACCCATGGAGCAAAACTCTACGTCTACCAGATGAGACAAGACGACCAGAGAAAGTGCACTTCAGCAAAGCTCTGCCGTTTAGGCTTGGTCCGACCGATCCTCCATAGATACCGTATCCCCAAGAAGGGCATAACTCTAAATCCAAAGGCAACGGATGTATTCTCACCTGAAGATAAGCTTCATCTGAGCCATGGTCTTGTGGCCATAGATTGCTCATGGAAGAGGATAGATGAAGTCTTCGCAAAAAGATTTAGAGGCTTGAACAGGAGGCTCCCCCTCTTGATGGCATCCAACCCCATAAACTATGGTAAAATCTCTATGCTGAGCTCGGTTGAAGCACTTGCTTCTGCGCTTTACATAGCGAACTGTATCGAAGAGAGCAAGAAGCTGATGTCGATCTTTAAGTGGGGGCCAAATTTCTTAGAGTTGAACAAGAATCCCCTTGAAGATTATAGGCTTGCAAAAGGCCCTGAAGACATAATCAAGATCGAGAGGGATTATTTTGGATCTATTTAAAAACTCGATATTAATTTATCTTCTCTCTCAACTTGACTTTTCTATTACCTCTCTGTAACAAGTTTATTTTGTTAATGAACTTCTCAACCTAAAACATCCATGAACAAGGTCGTCACTAAAAATCGAAAGACTAATAGGTCAAAATTGGTATTGTTAACATGGATGCGAGTCGGTGAGCGGGTTACGGGGCTATGCCCTGAGGAAGCTCCTCTCTCCATGCAGAAACGTGGCGCCGTGAGGCGTAACCAGAGATGGTTGGCAACAAAACAGAAACGAGATCCGAACCAGAGTGCACGATGATAAATTATTGAGGTTTCTGGGTAGGAGTGAAACGGTTGACCCACGTGGAGCAAGACCAAAAGAAGTCGATGAGTTCTGCACGAGACTTGGGTAGGTCGCTAAGTCGAATCCCGCATAAAACAGAAAGAGGGCTACTGCCGACACGCATCCGATAGTAATTGTAATTACTCCTCTGGAAAGGTGACCATAGTCACTGTTTTGAGGATGTTACTTGATACGTTCATCACTTTGCGAACGACTTTGAAAAGACTAGATATCGAATTTGTGGTGACTTCAGCGATCATATCATAAGCGCCAAGAACGATGTCAACTTTTTGGACTTCCTCTATATTGAAGATTTTATCTTGGATTTCTATATGTTCAGACTGTGCAGCTTTGATAAGAATAAATGCCGACGGCCTTCGATATATCTTCCTTGTCCTCTCGTAGAGAGAGAGGTAAGTTGTGCAACCGCCGACCAGAGGAAGAGAGTTGATCAATGAGATATGATTTTCCCAAAGATCGTTGAGACTTTCGACATCTGCCCTAACGACTACATCGTATAGACCTAAGACCTCGATAGCATCAAGGTTAAGACTGTCCCGAATCAACTTCCCAACGTCAAGGCTAGCCCTTTTTGCAGAGATCATTATCCAGACATGCATTTGTAAATTCACCCACTTAAGAGGCCACTATTATATTAAATTTCTTGTAGTTTATTTATATATGCCGAAGACATCCAAAAACTCAATATAACCAATGTCATTAATTGATTATCTTGTGATAATGGTAGATTGATCAAAGAGGCTGTACTATATGAGCGATTGCCTGATGATAGGGTGAAGTGCACTGCCTGTGCCCGCTACTGCAGTATCCCTGAAGGCAAGATAGGGTTCTGTGGCGTGAGACAGAATATAGGTGGCAAGTTGCACCTATCGGTTTACGGCAAGGTCATGGCAGCTCATGTAGACCCCATAGAGAAGAAGCCTATAATTCATTATATGCCAGGCTCTAAGGTCTTCTCGATCGGTACTACAGGCTGTAACTGGCTCTGCCATTATTGCCAGAATTATGATATGAGCCAGCGTAGGAAGGTCGAAGGCACGGATGTAACCCCAGAGGAGGTAGTGAAGTTAGCAGAAGATTACGGATGCCAAGGTGTTGCCTATACATACAACGAGCCCACGATATTCATCGAATTTGCCCATGATGTTGGAGTAATCGCCAGAGATAAAGGGTTGGTCAATATATTTGTATCGAATGGCTACTGCACACCAGATGCTGTAAGGATGATGAAAGAATTTCTTGACTGCATAACAGTAGACTTCAAGGGAAATGGTGAGACCGGCTTTCTTAAGAGGTATGCTGGAGTTTCAAACGCCGACCCCATCTTCCAGACATTATTGGATATCAGGGATAAGACAAGGATTCATGTAGAGATAACCGACCTAGTAGTTCCGAAGATAGGCGACGATCTTGAAGAGGCAAGAAAGCTATCTAGATGGATCTACGAAAATCTTGGTCCTGATGTGCCCCTCCACTTCTTGAGGTTTCAACCCAATTACAAACTTATGCACCTTCATCCTACACCCCTTGAAACTTTAGAGAGACACCATAATGTAGCCAAAAAGGTTGGATTAAGGTATGTCTATGTAGGAAACGTCCCTGGTCATAGATTGGAGCATACGTACTGTCCTGGATGTGGTAAGATAGTTGTGAGGAGGATTGGTTGGGATATCACTGGTTGGTACTTGGATGAGCATAAAGGATGCATCTATTGTGGATATAAGATACCTATAGTTGGAGAGTTGAACAGAACTGTTCTATTCGAAGACCTCTAAAACAGTACTTTAAGGAGAAAGTTCGGTAGAGTTTTGGGGCATATCGGGTCGCCATGCATAGTTTTTGCGCCCTTATGGGAGATTCTTTCCCAACGCCTTGAGCGATTGGGAGTGGCTGGCTGAACTGGTCGGAAATCCTTCCAGCTTACACCACCACCCCATCAACGCAATCTTCTATTGCAGCTCTCGTTCGAGCTCACCACCTTGCGGAGGCAAGGCTCGAAGGGCCATCTTTTCTCGGGAGAGGCTTCGAGCTTAGATGCTTTCAGCTCTTATCCTCAACGGCTTAGCTGCCCGGCTTTGCCCTTTCGGACAACCGGTACACCAGAGGCCGCGTTGCCCCGTTCCTCTCGTACTGAGGACAACTTCCCCTCAGATGACCTCCGCCCCCATCAGATAGAGACCGACCTGTCTCACGACGGTCTAAACCCAGCTCACGTTCCCCTTTAATGGGCGAGCAGCCCCACCCTTGGCCCCTGCTGCAGGGCCAGGATGGGAAGAGCCGACATCGAGGTACCAAACCGCGGGGTCGATAGGAGCTCTCGCCCGCGACGAGCCTGTTATCCCTGGGGTAACTTTTCTGTCATCTTCAGCCTCCAAAGGTGAGGACATGAAGGTTCGCTAGGCCCGGCTTTCGCCTCTGAATCCCTTACGTTTAAAGATTCAGTCAGACCGGCTTTTGGCCTTGCCCTCTACGGTGGAGTTCTAACCCACCTGAGCCGATCTTTGGGCCCCCTCGATATCTTTTCAAGGGGGTGCCGCCCCAGCCGAACTGCCCACCTGCCGGTGTCCCCGTTACCGGGTTAGCGATACAGTCGTGGAAGGCTGGTGTTACACTTTCACCTCCAACACTTCCGGAGAAGTGCCTTCATAAGCTCCCAGCTACTCTCTGCAACCACAACCGGATCGCAGCAACAAGCTGCAGTAAAGCTCCACAGGGACTTCTCTTCCCGATGGGAGTTCGTGGACTGTTCGTCCACGTCATGTGGGTTCGCCGGGTTGCAGGCGGGGACAGCGGGGCCCTCGTTGCTCTATTCATGCACGTCGGAACTTACCCGACAAGGCATTTGGCTACCTTAAGAGAGTCAGAGTTACTCCCGGCGTTAAGCGGCCCTTAGCCCGGTTGGACCCAGGTTTTAGGTACCGCCACTGGCCAAGATTCAAAGGCTGTACAAGTCCTTTCGGATTAGCAGCCTCCTGTGTTTTTATTAAACAGTCGGGACCCCCTAGTCACTGCGACCTGCAGTCCCAGCTTTTCGCTAAGACTGCAGGCACCCCTTATCCCAAAGTTACGGGGCTAATTTGCCGAGTTCCCTCGCCTGCGGTATACCCGATACACCTTAGGCTTCTCACCTAGGGCACCTGTGTCGGTTCTGGGTACGATCTTAAAGGGACCTTTCCAGCTCCGTTTTCATTGTCCCCTAGAATCGAGCGAACCAACCTAATGGCTGGCTATTCTCGCCTCGACCGAGTTCTCGTCATTACGACACTCCCCCGGTCTTGGACGATTAAACAGAGCGATAACTCTGCTCACCCTATCTGGAGGCAGCGGAACTGGATACGCGCTTTCGCGCATGGTACCTTTAAGGCACCGGAATATTAACCGGTTTCCCTTTCGCACAACTCCCTTAGGGTTGCACTTAGGATCGGCTAACTCCTGGCCGACGACGCGTTGCCAGGAAACCCTTACCCTTTCGGTGGTCGGGATTCTCACCCGACTACGCTGCTACTACCGCCAGGATATGCAATGGGGGCCGGTCCGCAGGACCTCACGGCCCTACTTCTACCCAGCCTCCACGCCCACCTACCACGCACGAGAGTCACTCGTGGCCTAGAGTATCGGTAGTCGGCTTGAGCCCCGTCCATTTTCGGGGCCCCCATGCTCGGCAGGTGAGCTGTTACGCACTCTTTAAAGGATGGCTGCCTCTAAGCCTACCTTCCTGCTGTCTGGGCGTGAAGACGCCCTTTTGTTTGACACTTAGCCGACATTTTGGGACCTTAACTCTAGTCTGGGTTGTTCCCCTCTCGGTTATGAGGCTTACCCCACATAAACCCGACTCTAGGCTTCTACTGCACCGACACCTTCGGAGTTCGAAAAGTAGGTGGGTCCTTTCGAACCCTTGCCTACTCATCGGTGCTCTACAGCGTCGGCAACATCCACCTAAGTAGGACTGCGATCCACTTCGGTGGGAACTAGCTATCACCGGACTAGATTGGCTTTTAGCCCCTTGCCCCAAGTCTGGGGACCGATTTGCACGTCAGGACCCTTTCGGACCTCTACCAAGCTTTCGCCCGGCTTCGTCCTGCTCAGGGCACGATCGTCCGGTTTCTAGTCTTACCCCCATGACTAAAGGCCCTTTCAGACCCCTTCCCTCACCATGCAGAGCATGGCTGTGGAAAGTCGGTTTCCCTCCGCCTTCGGGCTTTTAACCCTTAAGCTCGCCATGAAGATAAACTCCCTGGCCCGTGTTTCTAGACGGAATGTACCACCCTGAGGCTAAACCCCATCCGCCTTATACCGTCCTTACGGACAGTAATTGGTAGATGAGGATACCTCTTTCAGGCGGTACACGTCTGTAACCTTCTAGTTTCAAGCTCTTTTCACCCCCCTTCCGGGGTTCTTTTCAGCTTTCCCTCACGGTACTATTACGCTATCGGTCTTGAGAGGTATTTAGCCTTAGAGCCCTCTTTCCCCCACCTTCCCTAGCCACTGCCAAGGCCAGGTACTCTTCTTGATGACAGCAACCTCACCCTTTTTCGCTTACGGGAATATCACCCTCTATATTGGGTTGTTCCAGACCACTTCAGCTAAAGGTTGAGGTCACTTAAATGCCACCAAACCCACATCCCTAACCTGTTACCAAGCTAGGTTCGGTCTGGGCTGACTCCTTTTCGCTCGCCGCTACTAAGGAGATCTCAGTATTGATTTCTCTTCCTCCTCCTACTCAGATGTTTCCTTTCGGAGAGTTCGCGATCCCTAGGGGATCATCAGATCACTTTGCAGTGATCTGATGGGAAGTCCCATTCGGGTATCCCCGGATCAAAGGCTGCATGCGCCTACCCGGGGCTTATCGCAGCTTGCCACGCCCTTCTTCGCCCCTCAAGCCAAGCCATCCACTAGAAGGCGTCTGCGCGTCGGATGAATCTTCCATAAATGCTTACGCAACTATGCATGGCGGTAATCGTGAGTAGAACTCACTACGCCCTTCACCCAACAACATACTGTTGAGTTGCATCTAGATGGTTCGTGTGCCTCTTCGCAGCCAACCGTATTCTTTCTAAGGAGGTGATCCGGCCGCAGGTTCCCCTACGGCCACCTTGTTACGACTTCTCCCCCCTTGTCAGACCTAAGTTCGATCGTACCAATGAGGTACAACCTCGCTCAAGCCCAACTCGGGTGAAGCGACGGGCGGTGTGTGCAAGGAGCAGGGACGTATTCACTGCGTGATGTTGACACGCGGTTACTAGGGATTCCAGATTCATGAGGGCGGGTTGCAGCCCTCAGTCACAACTGAGGTAGGATTTGGGGATTGCCTTCACCTTTCGGTGTCGGAGCCCATTGTGCCTACCATTGCAGCCCGCGTGTGGCCCGGGGGTTTCGGGGCATACTGACCTGCCGTGGCCCCTTCCTTCCTCCGTCTTAGCGACGGCAGTCCCACTAATTAGCCCCTCAGTCCTTTCGGAGAGAGGTAGCAACTAGTGGCAGGGATCTCGCTCGTTACCTGACTTAACAGGACGCCTCACGGCACGAGCTGGCGACGGCCATGCACCTCCTCTCAGCTCGTCTAGTAAAGTCTTCAGCTTGACATTCATCCTGCTGTCTCCCCCGGTAAGATTCCCGGCGTTGACTCCAATTAAACCGCAGGCTTCACCCCTTGTGGTGCTCCCCCGCCAATTCCTTTAAGTTTCAGCCTTGCGACCGTACTTCCCAGGCGGCGAGCTTAACGGCTTCCCTGCGGCACTGGAATGGCACGTAGCCATTCCATCACCTAGCTCGCATCGTTTACGGCTGGGACTACCCGGGTATCTAATCCGGTTCGCTCCCCCAGCTTTCATCCCTCACCGTCGAGCGCGTTCTGGCAGACCGCCTTCGCCACTGGTGGTCTTCCATGGATCAAAGGATTTTGCCCCTACCCATGGAGTACCGTCCGCCTCTCCCGCCTCCTAGTCTTGCGGTATCTTCTGCGGCCCAACGGTTGGGCCGTTGGATTTAACAGAAGACCTACAAGACCGGCTACGGATACTTTAGGCCCAATAAACGTCCCGACCACTCGGGGAGCTGGTATTACCGCGGCGGCTGACACCAGACTTACCCTCCCCTTATTCCCCAAGCGTTTTAGACTTGGGAAAAGCCACCCTCAGCGGATGGCACTCGGATTAACCTCGTCACGCTTTCGCGTATTGCGAAGGTTTCGCGCCTGCTGCGCCCCGTAGGACCTGGACCCTTGTCTCAGTGTCCATCTCCGGGCTCCTTCTCTCAAAGCCCGTACCGGTTATAGGCTTGGTGAGCCGTTGCCTCACCAACTACCTGATCGGCCGCAGTCACATCCTAGAGCGGATGAGGCAAAACATGCTTACCTCTCCCTTTGGACCATAGCCCATTCCAGAAGCTTTGATCTATCGTGGATTAATCCCAGTTTCCCGGGGTTGTCCACGTCTCTAGGGTAGTTTGACTACGTGTTACTGAGCCGTCCGCCACGCCTCCCACAGTCGAGAGGCGTACGACTTGCATGGCTTAGTCTCGATCCGATAGCAGTCGGGTCCGGTAGGATCAACCGGAGTCGAAGGTACGGTTGACTTTTGCGAGGGCACACGACCCATGTTGGATCCAACTTATGTTGAATCTCCATCGATGTTCGCGCATTTGGAGGTTAGGAGTTGCATCGCGCAGGGCTCGGCCCATAAGCTTGACCCTAACGCCGCCATATAATACGCAAATTCAATAATATATCAAATGTTATATATAAATATTTTGTTACTGGAATCTTAAGACTCACTGTATCTTTATTGTAAACCTTCTTCTAACCTTAGGAAGAGATATCTCTAATATGCCTCTTCTAAATGTTGCCCTAGATTTTTCAGGATCGACTTTACTTGGAAGCTTTATGAACTTCCTAAAAGATTTAAACCAGATACGCTTCTGGACAGTTCCCCACCTCTCCCATCTAATGGCCTTCTTGATCTCCGCACGTATCTCGAGCGAGTCTTCAGCTATGTCTATGCTTATATCGTTCTTATCCTCAACATAAGGCAGATCAACAGTAACAACTATCTCATCCTCTCTATCTTCGATGTTGACGAGTGGCTCTAAGCATTTTTCAATAGCATCCCAAGAAGGGCGCATTAGTTCACTGTAAGCCTGCTCTAAGAATTCATCAATCCATTCTGACAACCTTCTTCCCCTCCACATAAGTATCCTATTTATTAATGGTACATTATCGGAATCTCCCTCTCTAAAGGTTTTCTCACAGCCCCCATAGTGCCCTGAGCCTGTTTCATCAGATCTCTCGCCTTCACCCTGATTTCATCAGCCTTTTCAAGCAAAGGTTTTACATCTACATCCAACTTTAGAATCTTGTTAAGGGACAGTATTGCCGATGCAGCAGCCCCGGGATCGGGGTAATTTAGAAAAGATTGGGAGAGGAAGGCGATGGCTGGTATACCTCTTTTCAAGCACCCTTTTAAGAGTAAAGCATAGATACCCGCCATAAATCCCTCTTCCATAACTTCTATATCATTTTTCTTAAATATATTCATCCACTTCTCACTATTTCCAACACCATAGACTGAAGGGGTATCGATCTCCATTCTATTTTGAACGGGGATGCCACTTAAAGAGACGACGAGTTTGGCCTTCTTCTCTTTGAACCAGTCTGAAAGCACATCAGCAAGATCGTATATCGCTTTTGGGGGTATGGCGATTTCAGATGTAACGACGATTATCTTTCCATTGCTAAACATCCTAACAGGCTCTGTGAGAATCCCTTTATGAAGCACCATGACAGGAGGGAAGAGCGCAGATTCTATATGGGCTACCTCAACCAATTCTAACTTATCCACCAAGTAAGACGATGCTATGACCCCCACCAAGCCTACATCTGGAAAACCTTCTATAACCGTTGGCTCATCTATCTTAATGCCTTCTCTCTCAACGATCTCAATTTTTTTAAGCATAAGATATCTAGAATAAAATCGTCTTACGGGCTTTTTAGTTTTTCCATTGTTACCTTTGATAATAAAAACGATAATAAAAGACGCCACACATCAACAATTTATTAATGTAAATCATACATATATGGTCAGATTTAAAGGAGGCAGATGATCTGTCAATTGAGACTCATATTTCTTGGGACTTCCTCCTCGATCCCCACACCTGAAAGAGGTTTGACTTCTGTAGCATTGATGAGAGGCAAAGAGATACTGCTGTTCGATGTGGGTGAAGGAACGCAAAGGCAGATGATCAAGGCAGGCATCGGATTCAGTAGGATAACGAAGATATTCATCACCCATTTTCATGGCGATCATATACTCGGTCTCCTCGGTCTTTTACAAACTATGTCTCTACTCAATAGGGATAGACCCTTAGATATCTACGGGCCGAGAGGGACCATAGGATTTTTGAGGCATAACATAAGATACCTAAAATTCGGTCTTACATTCCAGATCGTTGTCCATGAGGTCAAAAGAGGGGTAGTTGTGAGAGAGAAGGATTATGTAATTGAAGCTTGCCGATCTGAGCATTCTGTAAGGTCTTACTCATATCTATTGAAAGAGTTCGATAGACAAGGAGTATTTTATCCTGAGAAGGCATCAAAACTTGGCGTACCAAAGGGGAGACTGTGGTCGACCTTACAACGTGGTGAGAGCGTAACCATTGGAGACAAGATAGTCACCCCAGATCAGGTCTTAGGACCGAAACGCCCAGGGAGAAAGATAGGCATATCTGGGGACACTAGACCGAGTCCTCTTCTATCCAAACTTTTCTCTAACGCCGATGTGATCGTATTCGACTCAACTTATGGGGAAGAGTATCAGGACAAAGCGAAGGAGAACATGCACTCAACATGCGTAGAAGCAGCCCAATTAGCAAAAGATGCTGGAGCAAAGTTACTCGTTCTTACTCATTTCAGTGCAAGGTACAGCAATGTGAGTAAGTTGGTGTCTCAAGCCTTAAAGATACATCCAAATGTTATAGCTGCGTCTGATCTAGACGTAATAGAAGTCCCCTACCCAGATGAGCGAGTTTAAAGATGATTAGAGTTTTGGACTATTCTTGCCTAAAATATTTTTCATAAAATAAAAATATTCAGAGGTTATTCCTCCTCTTCCTCAGCTTCTACAAAGCATGCGACTTCCTCTGATAGCATCAATTGAGTAAGACAGCCAGGTTCACTCATGAAGAGTTTGCAGATCCCTGAGGCTTCGCCATAAGTCTTACATGACCTTACAGCACTGCGGTAGATTTTGCAGATATCGTCCTGCAAACCTTTGATAACAGGGTCTGAGCGGTAGGTCATGATATCGACATCGCCCAACTCTCTAATCCTTTTATTAACCCTCTGACAGAGATCGATAATCTCTTTACGAAGTTCTTCGAGTTTTGCTTCTTCAGACAAGACCATCGCCAGTGACTATAACAGAATGGAGATATTAAAAGCTTGAGGGCAACGTAACTTTTAGGTTTTTTACTGACAATCTTTAATCAAATCATTATGCCAACGAATCGTTAGATGGTTAAAATGGTTCCAGCATCTCCTTTAATTTTGCTACAGACTCGTAAGGTTTTACAACAGACTCTACTATATACATGCCCCTAAAGTCCAGCCTTATGAGTTGAGATGTAACCCCTCTCCAATCGATGGAGCCATCCCCTATCCCTAAGTGCTCATCCCTATCACCTTTATTATCGTGAAAGTGAACTGTGATGAACCTATCTGAAAGCTTTGATATGAATTCGTCTACAAGTGATCCTATGTATGCATGCCCTACATCGAAGACCATCTTTAGACGAACTTTATTTCTCTCAAAGAACTCTTCAAAATCTCTTGGCTTGGTCATGAAATGCTGGGTAGCAGGGTTCATATTCTCCAAGGCAAGAACTATACCTGAAGACTCGGCATAGTCGTAAAGAGTTAAGATCGACTCTTCATTCAACCTCTCAGCCATGGTCTGATCTTTATCCCTTGCTTTCAGACCAGGGTGCAGAACAAGGGCTTTAGCCTCAGCTTCAGCTGCCGACTCTATGGACTTCTTAAGCTTGACTAATGACTCACGGCGTCTGCCACTATCCAGATCTGCTATATTTGTACTACTGTAGGGAGAATGGATGGTGAAGGTATATCCCTGTGAACTCAGATCCTGAATCATTCTGACCCTTTTACGAGTAAGAGAGTGATGGCCTTCATCGACTATCTCCCAGATATCTGGTTTCTGGGAACCTTCTCTCTCAGACTGTACCTCTTTTATTACATCTTCAAAAGGCTCCCCTTTTAAGAAGATGTAGAGGGAAGATAGACCGACTAAAGCCATGAAATCACTCTGGAGCTAACCAATCTATAAATTCACCGAGATAAGGGCTTTGTATGACGAGCTTTATGGGGCCTAGAGGCGGCTCGCTCTCTTCTTCACAGACGTTGACAGACCCTACGAATGCAGCCTGTTTATTGAAGATAAGCCATGTAGTATCCTGATTCATATGCCTCAAAAGCAACCTGCGCACTACAGCCAATGTCTGCTTCGCCCTTATCCGCTCATAGATAAAATATAAGCTCTTCTCATCTTTTGTCGAAGTAGTTACGATTTTATCTTGTGAGAAATCTGGCTCTATGTGCTTGATCAGGTTTCGGATAGAAGTTTTCACTTTATCGACATCTTCAGATGGGTTGACATAAGCTTCTACAGTTACCTTTAATTCTTTTAAAAAAGGTAGGATTTTCAAGTTAAACCCCTTTTACCTATAGAAATCCTCCACAAAATCTCTTGACAACCTTACAAACGATCGATGCCTCTTTTTAAAGTTTGCAAAAATAAAAAAAGGGCCAGTATAGTAGTAACTGGGGATGTCGATGAGGTCTTTCCTTGCTCTAGATGTAGGAGATGAAAGGACTGTCAGGTTGATCGAAGAAGTTCAAGACAAGCTTAGAAAGACAGAAGCCGACATAAAGCTCGTAGAGCCCAACAATCTACACTTCACCGTCAAGTTCTTCGGAGAGATAAACGAAGCTTTGACAACAAAAATTATAAACTCATTAAAGAGTGTCAGATTCAGACCCTTGCATATAGCTTATAAAGGGATGGGGGTCTTTCCAAGTCCTCGTAGAGTCTCCGTGATCTGGGTAGGCGTAGAGAAGAGCTGTAGAGACGATCTGTTCAATGTAGCGAATACAGTGGAAGAGAGGTTGAAAGGCCTTGTGCGCAGTGATAGAAGAGGCTTTCAACCACATGTCACCATCTCTAGAGTGAAGAGTGGGAAGAACAGGGATAGATTGCTAGATGTGATAAAGGAGTACGAGAGTCAAGCCTTCGGCGAAGAAACAATAATGTCTCTGAAGCTCAAGAAGAGCGATCTGACTCCGAAAGGTCCCATATACAGCGATGTTCATACCTTCCAGTTCGGGGTGGACTGATATATCCAATGAATTGAGTAAGGTAATATCGGATGCCTTGAAGATCGTAGAGCCAGCAGAAGGAGAGATCAACCATGTAAAAGCCATAGCTTCTCTTGCTCTTCAGAGAGTTTCAAAAGTGGCATCGAAGAGCAGATTTAAACCAGATGTGGTGCTGGGAGGGTCTTATGCAAAAGGCACTTGGCTGAAGGGGGAGGCAGACATAGACATCTTCGTTAGATTTCCAAAGAGCTTGGACAAAGCAGACCTAAAAAAGTACGGTTTAGATGTTGCTCTGGAGTCGATGAAAGACTATGAACCGATATTGAGATACGCCGAGCATCCATACGTAGAGGCTTACATCGAAGATGTTGGAGTCAACGTCGTTCCCTGCTACGATGTGAAGAAGGGTGAGTGGAAGAGTGCAGCAGATAGGTCTCCTTACCATACCATATTCATGACAGAAGAATTGAACGACAGTCTTCGAAGAGAGGCGAGGTTGCTCAAAAAGTTCATGAAGGGAGTGGGGGTCTATGGCGCAGAGATAGCCATACAAGGCTTCAGCGGGTACGTCTGTGAGGTCTTGTGTTTAAAGTATGGGTCCTTCCTTTCCACCCTCAAGTCTACATCAAGATGGATGGAGGGAGAAGTGATAAGTTTAGAAAAGATAGATGAAGACCTTAAGAAAAGATTCCTAAAGGCTAGCGTGATAATACTCGATCCTGTAGATTCTAGGAGGAACCTTGGAAACGCGATTTCGCCAAAGAAGCTCGCCGAGTTTATTTTAGCATCGAGGGCATTCTTGGAGAAGCCGAGCTTGAGATACTTCATAGGCGAAAAAGGTCGTCTGGATAAAATCGAGAAGAGTGAACTGATGAGAAATCTTGTAACCTTAAAGTTCAAGCATAGTAAAAGAAGCGTAGATGTTCTTTGGGGTCAGTTGAAGAGGAGTCTCAACCATATTCTAAAGCAATTCGATCTTTATGACTTCAAAGTCCTTAGGGCTACTTGCGCTACAGACGAGAAGGAGGAGAGTGCCTTTATCTTCTTGATGGAGAGCCTTGAGCAACCCGAGATAGAAGATAAAAAGGGTCCAGAGGTCTTCAGATACGAGGATTCAAGGAAGTTCATCGCCAAGAATCTTAAAAGATCGAAATTGATCTGGCTGGGCGATGATGCCAGGCTTTATGCTTTGACGGAGAGGAGGATCAAGGGCATAGATGATTTCTTCAATCTTTTGCTTCATAAAAAAAGAGGCTTGGGCATAGCACCAGGTCTTTTAGACGATATGGTGGATACCTATGAAATTCATCTTGGGGATGAAAATGTCGAGTTTTTATCTATGCCATGGATGGCGAAAGAGTTGGTCAGACTGTTGAGTTCAGATAGATTGTTGACGATAGATAAAGATTCATAAAATTAATTAAATTATCAATCTTATGACGGATTTATAGGGGTCGTCGTCTAGCTTGGTCAAGGATTCTACCCTGGGGCGGTAGCGATCGTGGGTTCAAATCCCACCGACCCCATCTTTTGATGTATGAGGAGACTTACCGTTATTGGAGCCTCTTTTATCAACTCTCCTTTTAGTTACTGTTTTTAGTAACATTGTTACTGATTTCAGTAACGATCTTGTCATAAGGGCTGTTCTGGATTAAAGGTAATTCAAGCATGAAGAAAGTCTTGACCTTCTTTCTGATGGTATGGATTAGCTTTCTCTTATGCCCATAGCTCACTGCTTTACCTATCAAGAATTCTCTCTCAGTTTTGCTTAGCAATTTGCTCACGTTATTTCTATGGGCATATCAGGTTAAAATACTCAACGATGGCAAAGTAATAATCCAAGTTGTAGAAGATCTGAGTTCGAGAATTATTGCAGCACTACATGATATCCTTGGTTCAATGACATCCCAAAAATTCCAGGATGATCCGTGCCAGTTCTGAGGTCTTTTCAGGAATAAGCAGGTTATGTCCTACTCCTTCCATGATCTTCCACTCCGAACCCTTGATAGATCGATGGATCTGTTCTCCTAGATGGGGCGAGGTTAATACATCCTTCCTTCCAGAGATGATCAGTGTGGGATGCGAGATCTGGGACATCCTATCTTTCACATCGAAGTCCATGCAGGCATCGATGGCGTGAAGGATGGCTGTAGGAGAATTGATCCTGACACTTTCCTCTTTCATTTCTGCAATGGCATCGGCATTGGCGGAGGCGAACTCAGGGGTAACCACTAGTTTAACTGCTTCGTCGAAGAAAGCAGAGAATCCACCCCTGACTAAGCTTTTTCGAAGCATTTTGAAGGTATCCCGAAGATCAGAATCATTATAACTGAAAGTTGAAAGCAGAATGAGAGAACGAATTTTTTCTGGATGGTCAAGTGCGAACTGCTGGGCTACGGCTCCTCCCATGGAAAGGCCTAGCAGGTGAGCCTGTGGGATCTCCAATTTTTTGAGGAACCCTAAAAGGTCTTCGGAGAATAGCTGGATTGAATAAGGCATATCTGGTTTTCCGGAGTGCCCATGACCCCGGACATCCAGAGCGATGGCCCAGTAATGTCTGGAAAATTCCGGCATCAAGGGGGCCCATAAAGTGGAATCGTCCGACAGACCATGGATTAAGATTACGGGAAAACCTGCCCCTTCTTCTTGGTAATTGATATCGATGCCGTTTACGGATATTTTTGTCATCTTTAGTATTTCCTCTACTTAAGATATATAAACGAACGGATACCTCATGGTGTGGGCAAACCGCTTCTAAGGCCATTTTATCTACTGTATCAATAATAATATTACCTACATAGATTTTTCCCTGATTTATCCACCCTTTGAGCGCTTTTAAGGTGAAAGAACGTAAGAGTTCGAAATCAAGTTTTCCAAGCAAAATAATAATCCAGGAAGAGGGTAGATATTTCGGCAAATATAATATGTCAAAATGTCACCCTTCCCCTAGATTAATTCCAACCAAAGGACTTGAAGTTGAACTCGGTTATTTTCAGGGAAAGGCTTTGGATTAGCTCATGGATATCTTTCCTATTCGGCTTTTTGATAGGGATCTCCACCATAGTAGTGATGATTCAGTTATCCTTATTTACATGTGAAGGATATTCTTCAGTAATAGGAGGTTGTGGAGTTCGATCCTGACGTAGAAATCCTGGACACCACATTAAGGGACGGTGCTCAGACGTATGGTGTTGGCTTCTCTTTGCAAGATAAGCTTAGCATAGCTCAACGCCTTGATGAACTGGGTGTGAAGTATATCGAGGGAGGGTGGCCTGGCTCAAATCCAAAGGATGTAGAGTTCTTTAGGACCATCAAGAAGATTCCTCTAAAAAATTCAGAAGTAGTAGCATTTGGTAGCACGAGAAGGAAAGGCCTCTCGCCCAGTGAGGATGTAAAACTGACCTCCCTTCTTAATACGGGTGTAAATACTGTGGTGATCTTTGGCAAGTCTTGGGATCTACATGTCGCTGAAGTATTACAGACAACGCTAGATGAAAATTTGGAGATAGTAAGGGACTCTATAGAATATTTGAAGAACCATGACCTAAATGTTATATTCGATGCAGAGCACTTCTTCGATGGCTTCAAGGGTAACCATGAGTACGCTTTAAGGGTAGTTAAAACAGCGGAGGAAGCAGGGGCAGAGGTGATAGTGCTCTGTGACACGAATGGAGGAACCCTGACTCCAGATGTTCAGCACATAGTTGAGAAGGTGAAGGCTGAATTGAAAGCTCCCCTTGGGATTCACTGCCATAACGATTCTGGGCTTGCAACTGCCAATGCTGTCATAGCCATATCGGCTGGAGTGAGGCATATACAGTGTACGATAAACGGTCTTGGAGAAAGATGTGGCAACACCGATCTCTGCCAAATCTTGCCCATCCTCCATTTTAAGATGGGTCTAAGAGCTCTGTATAACGATAAACCAATAGACGAACAATTAAAGAATCTATCAACTCTATCAAAGTATGTCTATGATCTGACAAACCTGCCCCCAGATCCTTACCAACCTTACGTTGGAAAGAATGCCTTTGCCCATAAAGGTGGCGTGCATATAGATGCCATATTGAAGCAACCAAAAGCTTACGAGCATATCGATCCAATTTTAGTTGGCAATCGTAGAGAGCTTTCTATCTCAGAGCTATCGGGAAGAGCTAGCGTGGCAAATATGGCTCAAGGATTAGGGCTAAAGTTGGATAAGCGAAGCGATGTAGTGGATAAAGTCCTTGAAGAGATAAAGAGCATGGAAGCCCAAGGCTATCGAGTTGAAGATGCTGATGCTACAGTGCATTTGATTCTCTTAAGGGCCATGGGCTATGAACTTTATCCCTTTAAAGTCCAGCGTTGGAGCGTCTCTACGATCAAGAATGGAGTTAATTTTACAAGTGGGGAGATAATGGTTAAAGTCGGCGACGAAGTTTTACATGAAGTCTCTGTCGGTGTAGGTCCTGTCCATGCCTTGGATCAAGCTTTGAGAAAAGCCCTCCTAAAGCGTTTCCCTCAACTTAAAAATGTCACGCTCCTTAACTACAAAGTCACGGTTGTGGACAGTGGTAGTGGCACTGCATCCACTGTTAGAACGTTCATAGAATTCAAGGATCATGATCTTCAATGGGCTACTACCGCTCTATCTGAGAATATAATCGAGGCTAGTGCCACGGCTCTTATAGATGGGTATGCCTATAGGTTGATATTGGACGAGGTAAGAGAGTCGAAATTATAGTCAGTGCTCCCAATTCTTTTTTAATTTAAACTCAAACCGTAGTTCTGTTAACTTGCTGTATAATCTTAC
This sequence comes from archaeon, assembly GCA_024256285.1. Taxonomy (GTDB): domain Archaea; phylum Thermoproteota; class Nitrososphaeria; order Nitrososphaerales; family JACAEJ01; genus HK02M2. The sequence continues at coordinate 8,205 of JACGUG010000006.1, read as the reverse complement.
TGATATTACTTTAGAGGCACGTACAGAGACGAACGAGACGCTCCTATACCCGGCGTTCCATGAGTCACCTTCTTGTTGGTTATCACATACTCTCCAAGATAATGCCCTATCATCTGGGGTTTGATCTCTAGAGGGACGAACTCCTTTCCACTGTCTCAAGTAGCTTCCTTTTCTCGTCAGATATCCCTCTATTCAGCGATCTCCTCTGTCTCGAAGGGAGAAGAGATAGGAAGGACTCTAAAGACATATTTTGCAACTGATCTAGAGTATAGCCCCGATACTTGAACTCTCGAACCATGATTCTACTTGAACATCCTCTTTTTTATACGTTTCTTACGAGATCTACCTGTCTTTCTTGACGCTATACTTCCAACTTTTGCGCCTGGCGGTGCAGTCTTAGAAGTGCTCTTAGACTTATGGATGGAGTGTTGATGGCGCCCTCCTCCGAAGGGGTGATGGACGGCTGCCATGGCCATACCTCTAACTCGAGGATAGAGCTTCCCTTTGGCCTTCATAGCGTGATACTTGGCCCCTGCCTTCAATAGGGGTTTTTCGAGTCTCCCACCCCCAGCTATCTCTCCTATCATAGCCCTACATTTAGCATTCAAAGTTACCATCTTGCCAGATGGTAGCTTTACTAAAACTCCCATGGGCATCTTTGAGAAGAGTACCGCTGAACCCCCTGCTGCTCTAATGAGCTTCCCACCATCGCCAACTTTGCTCTCTATGTTACAGATGCGCATCCCCTCAGGAATCTTCTCCAAGGAGAGGATATTTCCTAGCCTTGGTTCGGCTTTGTGTCCTATCTCTATCTCATACCCTACATACAGTCCATCGACCGCTGGAAGATACGCTACCCTCCCATCATCGAATGTTATCTGAGCCAAGGGTGCACTCCTCCCCCTCTCATCTATAAGCCTAGTAACCTTGCCCCTTCCAGTCTCTGAGATAGGTAAAGCAGGGTACTTCGCAGGGGCGACCTTACCCTTCTTAGGCGATCGGTATTGCATGCCCCCTCGACCCCTTCTTTGAGAGAGAATTCTTTTACCCAAAAGAGATCACCAAGATCGATCGTATCATCTCTCTTAAGTCTTTATCCATCGAATGATCACACTATACCTAGCTTTGCAGCCAGATCTGTTGCTGGATTTTCCTTCGATAGTTTGACGTATGCCTTTTTGCCATATATAGTCTTCGTAGTATTCACCGACTCAACCTTGACCTCGTATAAAATTTCTATCGCTTGCTTTATCGCCCTTTTGTTGGCCTTCTCGTCCACTATGAACACGAGCTTGTTCTCTCTCTCCACCATATTGAAGGTCTTCTCAGTAACGTAAGGACGCTTGACAATCCTCGATGCATCTTCAACTCGCAAACCTTCTAGCAACCTCCATCAAGGTTCTGTTAAGGGATTTTAGGGCCGATTCTGACCATAGAACGAGCCTACCAGGGTGAGAGCCAGGTGCTAGATGCAGTACACTTAGATCCTTCGCCAAGGCAAGATCGACCCCTTGAAAGTTCCTTGCAGCTTTACCTATCCCTCTATCTTCAGCTACGACTATCAATGGGCCTTTAGCCGTTCTCTTCGTCCTGCCACGCATCCTAGGTTTGCCAGAACGGGTCTTCCTCTTCCCTGCTGCCCGATCCACATCCTCATCCAAACCAAACTTCTCAAAGAGGGACCTTAAGTCCTTGGCCTTCTCTATGCTCTGAATCTCATCAGATACAACAAGGGGGATAGTTGGAACTTTACTGATTTTATGCCCCCTCAAGGCGACAAGCTCTCTATTGGCAGAAGATGCTATGGAAGATGCTGTAGCAAGCCATCGCTCTTTCTTGTTGATCTCCTTTCTTATCCTCTTCTCAGACCTTGGAGGATGGGCTTGCCTACCCTTGACTACGCTTGCTATCCCTGCTGCTTGCCCAGATCTGGGATTTCTTTCGCCTTTGACCCTAGGCACTCTAGAAATACCACGGCCTGTAGGTGGGTTATAGGTCGAGGCGCTCGTCTTCTTGCCCGCCATGGGGTCTCTGCCTTGAGGCTGAATTTTATTTGATGATAATGCAATGTGGGCCCTGTGAATGATATCGGGCCTGAAAGGTGTAGAGAAGACCTCTGGTAGATCGATCTTGCCTATCTTAGAGGCATTAAGATCGTATATAGGAACTTTTGTCACGTTTAATCGATCACCTTCTTACGCTTATTTCAAGTATCTTCGGTGGTTGGATCTTGACTTTAGGAGGCCTTAGTGGTAGACGGAGTTTGATCAGCCTTTTTGCTGGCCCTGGCACAGAACCTTTGACGATCACGTAATCCCCATCAACGACGCCGAAGTGAGGGAAACCAGATTTGGGGGTTATCTCCTCTTCTTTTGAATTCGATACGACCAAGACCTTTTTGTTATACTCCACCCTTTGGTGATAACCCCTCTGACCGGCTCTAGGCACAGTATACATGACGCTTGCAGGATGCCATGCCCCAAGTGTTGCTACTGCTCGGACACTCTTTCTGGACTTATGGCTCTTCCTCTTTATGCCGAATCTGGTAACTGGGCCTTCAATACCTTTGCCCTTCGTAATCCCTATTATATCGATATAAGTCCCAGGCTTGATTATCTCATTAATCTTAACCTCTTTACCCAGTATGCCCTTCAAGTATTCAAAGCGAGATTTCATATCTCCTCCATCAATACCTATCTCAAAGATTACAGGCTTCTTTTGTGATAGGCCCGCATCTTTAGGGTAGACCCTCACGATAGCAGACATTCGAACTAATTTATCCAAGATACCTTCTATCTTTTTTAGAGCCTTCTCCACAACCTTCGATTTCTTACCCTTCTTCTCGCTTAAATCCTTGGGCAGTTTGTCTATGTAAACATCCCCAAGCACAAAAAGACCATCGTGATCCCTTCCATACACTCTCATACCATAGATGAAGGTGGGGGGAGTACCGATGACGGTAGCAGCATTGAAGACGGGTTTACCGAAGTTGGGTGTTTTTTCCCTATCATCCACAGTTATTACGTGTATTAGACCCGCCTTGAACCCAGCAAAGCCCAACAATGAAGGTTTATCAACGGATATTTCAGGCCAAGCCCTCACAGTAGGCACTATACTTGCCGCCCTTCCTCTAGGCCTATACGCCAAGGACCCCCTTCTAGGAGCGCTCTTCTTTCTATGACCCATTGTAGCTCTTAAGGCAGATTTACAGGATGTCTTTTAAATATTTATTGAAGACTCTATTGATCGATGATCCCCCAACAGTTATGGATAGCCCTCCCAGACTCCTTGGTTTCAGATTCTACTCATCTGAGAGGGAAGACCTTAAAGATAGGTGCCGTTGGTAGAGCCTGCTCCGTATTCGGGGTTTCGAGGATCTATCTTTACAAAGATAGCTCGGGGGATTATGAAGATGACTGTGAAGTTATAAAGAAGGCTCTTGAGTATATGGAGACGCCCCAGTATCTCAGAAAGCGAATTTTTGGGCAGGTGAAGGCACTTAGATACGCAGGACTTCTCCCGCCATTGAGGACACCCCACCACAAGTTGGAAATTCCATTATCCAAGGTTCGTGTTGGAGATTTGAGGGAGGGCGTAGTGGTAAGGGTTGGAGGAAAAAATCTGGTAGATGTCGGCCTATCTTCTTTGGTGCCCTTGGAAAATAGCATGAGAGAAGGTGGGCGTGTGACAGTGATCTTTACATCACGATTCCCAGAACTAAGATGCAGAGTTGCCAGAAGAGAAGAGATCAAAGAGTATTGGGGCTATGTGGTCAAGCGTGCCCCATCTTTAGGAAAACTTGTAAGGAGCGCCAAGGCAGACCTCACCATCTTCACTTCAAGGAAAGGAAAGGCAATATCTGAAATCTGGCTCGATCTGGTCGGCGAAGTGAAGAATTCAAAGAGCATAATGCTTGCCTTTGGCTCTCCTAAAAGAGGCGTATTCGAAATCCTTTCAGACGAAGATATGAACCCATTTCAACTTAGCAGATTCACAGTGAACACGATCCCTGATCAGAACACAGCCACTGTTAGGACCGAAGAGGCGCTATTGGCATCTCTGGCCATGATAAATTTAGCCGTCCACTTATAGAGATTTATGAAGGGTTTTTATTCACTAATATGACCGTCTAGAAATTAAGAAATTAAACCCCCCTTAAAACCGAAAATTTAGTTCCTTTCCTAAACCCGCTTCATTTTTCGCCTCTTTTTCTCAAACAAAACCAATGTATACATTCGATTTTTATATTTAGGGTCATATTTTCTCTATTTCGATATACCTGTCTATGTATTTTCCAAGTTTCTCCAAAAGATTGTCTGCTATCTCAATCAATTCCTGTCTTTCAGCATCGAATCTTGAGACATCAATATTTTCATGAACTTTTTCTAGCATATCTTTCCAAAAATCCTTGAATGGTGGATCTAAATCAGAAATGTTGACTCTATGTTGTCTATGCCCGCCACCAGTTTTTGTTTTGTATTCATAATCGAGGACAAATTCTAATTGGGCTGCAAGGAAAGTTGTTTTTTCTTGGAGGCTTTTTATTGGATCGTTTTTTAGTATAGCACACTTCTCAATTTCTGCAAAATCTCTTCCAATTGGTTTTAAGAGACTTAGATGGAAACCAGCAAGATCACTTCGGGAAAGAGATACCCACATATCATCAGCAAAAGCAGGATAATAAATCTCTTTGACACCATCCCAAAAGATGTCTGCTACGATTCTTTTAATTCCATTAATTTTTTCGATAAAGGAGTTTGCTCTTTTACAGAACTCGATCATTTGGTTTTTGAATCCTGTTTCTACACAAAATATTTCTGGTTGGTTAATTATTGTAGTCCAATTCCCTATCCCTTTTGTTTCCAGATTTAATAGTAAATTCTCTTTAGTATTCTTAATTTCTAAAAAGAATGGGGCGTATATTTTTTTGATGTTTTCGACTGCTGTTCGCCTTTTTTCGATGCGATCCTGAAGTTTACTTTGTACAAGATAAGTAATAAAAGCACCTGTTAAAACTGAAAATAATATCTGTAAAACGCCTATATTCCAAAACCAAGAGAGACCTGCTATAATTGTTGATAGTATTGCACCTAATCCTGCCCAAAAATCTTTGTCGGTCATTGGGTATAGAATTGCAATTGACCTTATTAAAAGAAATTATGAAGATGTCATCGATCTTTAAGCTCTTCCTTTATCCTGTCCTTGACCTCATCTCCAAGTTCAAATTCATATTTCTTCTTATCGATAGACTGACTATAGCATCGAATTACTTCCAAAGGATTTTGGCATGACCCAACCTATATATTAAATAAGGAAAATCTCTTTAAGAGAGTACATGCCAAGGAGTTATGGATATGACGGTAACTACTGTTGAGGTCAGATCGAAGAAGCCTCTATTCGGCACTGTTAGGGTGAAGAGGGGCTTCGCCAAGATGCAGAAAGGAGGGGTCATAATGGATGTGACGAATGTTGAACAAGCCCAGATCGCTGAAGATGCTGGAGCGATAGCCGTTATGGTCCTTGACAAATTACCGGCAGATGTCAGGGTTGCGGGAGGAGTGGCTAGGATGTGTGACCCAAAAAGAATACAAGAAGTCATAGACCATGTAACGATACCTGTTATGGCGAAATGCCGCATAGGCCACTACATGGAAGCCAAGATTCTTGAAGTATTAGGGGTGGATATGATCGATGAGAGCGAGGTCTTGACCCCTGCAGATGACAGCCACCATATAGACAAGTGGAAGTTCACAACCCCTTTCGTGAACGGCTGTAGAGACCTTGGTGAGGCTTTACGCAGGATCGCAGAGGGGGCTTCTATGATCAGAACGAAGGGAGAGGCAGGAACTGGGAATGTTGCGGAGGCTGTGAAGCACATGAAACTTGTCATGAACAAGATCAGAGAGTTGAGAAGTATGAATGAGGAGCAAATCCTTGATTTATCGAAAGAGTATAAAGTGTCCATCGAGCTGGTCAAGGAGACCGCCAAGCTTGGTAGGTTGCCTGTAGTGAACTTTGCTGCTGGTGGGATAGCTACGCCTGCAGATGCAGCCTTGATGATGCATCTGGGTGCTGATGGAGTCTTCGTTGGCTCGGGGATATTCAAGTCCAAGGACCCAGGGGTAAGAGCTGAAGCTACGGTGATCGCGACAACTTATTGGAACGATCCAAAAATCGTGCTTGAGGCAAGTAAGATGATAGCCGAAGAGAAGTCCATGGTCGGCATAGACATCAAGACCCTCAAGCCAGAGCAGATGATGCAGATCAGGGGTGTGTAAGAAGGTAAAATTGAAGCTGTTAAGAATAGGTGTATTGGCTCTCCAAGGAGATGTATCAGAGCATATAGACATTACAGATATGGCTATAAGAGAGATGGGTCTAGAAGGAGAAGTGGTAACAGTAAAAAGAGAAGATCAGATAGATAAAGTTCATGGTCTGATAATTCCTGGTGGAGAGAGTACAACCATAGGAAGGATAGCAGAGCGCTACGGTCTGCTCTCCAAGATCAGAGACGCTAGTTCAGCTGGTATGCCCATATTCGGAACATGTGCAGGCTTGATCTTGATGGCCAAACATGTTCGTGATGCAAGGACTGGGAAGATCGACCAACCTATATTGGGGATATTGGATGTAGAAGTTGTTAGAAATGCCTTTGGTAGGCAACGTGAATCCTTCGAGAGCTATCTCGAGATGCCGAAGATAGGGAAAGGTCGCTTCCCAGGAGTCTTCATAAGAGCGCCGGCCGTAAGCTCGGTTCTGAGTGATGAAGTCGAAGTTCTAGCGATTTATGAGGACAAGATAGCGGCTGTCCGGCAAGACAATCGAATAGGGATAGCCTTCCATCCTGAGCTGACAACCGATACAAGGTTTCATGAATTCTTCATCGAGCTCATACTGAAGTCGCCTTTTATAGAAAGGGATTCCTCTAAATTAGAGGAGGAGAATGTCCATGGGAGAGAATAAAGAATTGGATCTGCTTATGGCCAAAAAGATGTTGGAGATGAAAAAGAGGCTTTCTCAGAAATCTAAGGAAGAGCCAAAGAAAGAGACTCCTAGGGACATCTTGATAAATCGGCTTGTAGATAGAGGAGAAGAAGTCCTTCTGACAGCAGAAAGATATTACCCAGAAAGGACGGCCATCATTGTAAAACATCTCGTTGAACTGATCAAGTCCAAGGGTCTGAAGGGTACCATATCCGGTGGAGAACTCCTCTATCTCTTTAGGAGTCTTGGAATGAAGATAAGTGTCGAGACGAAGATAATGGTAAAAGAGGATGGAAGGCTCATTTCTATCAGAGACAAGCTAAAGTCCAGTCAGTGATCTATGCTAACCTCTGATAAGTTAGTTTAAATTTTCAACCAAGCACTTTAATAAATGTAAATTACTCTAGCTTGGTGTCGTCTCATGAAGAAATACGCTACAATTATGATCGTAATGCTGTTTTTACTACTTCCCTTCATCCCATGTAAGGCCGATGCCCAGATAACGATAGATAAGGTCTCATACTTCAACCATCAGACGACCCTGAACGATTATGGCTTCATCTTGGTGGACGATAGGATAGTCGTCAAGAACGATTTTGAGGAAGATGCTACCTTGCCTCCTATCAATATAACGTACCCTCTAGAATTTTACGATCTCATAGCCACACATTCGGTAAGTCCTGCCAATTTCGATTTTAGTAAAGTTTTAACTGAAAATTATACTGTACTCACTTTAACTCCACCCCAAGACTACAAGATTCCACCGAATGAGAATGCTATAATTTCCCTCAAGATGTACTTCGTGAGGGTGCTCTCCTCTAATAACGAGTTAAATTACACTGCTTCGATGCCCCTCGTTCCAGCCCTAAGTTTACCTATCGAAAAATTGGATTCATCTTTCATTATTCCAATTTCGACATTCTTTCCTTCAGTTCAGTATGAAAATTTCACGGCTAAGAGGATCGATCATAGGTGGGCCTTGATCGGAAATTTTTCCAATTTAAATCAAGGCTTTTCTATAACTGAGAATGTAACTATCATGGCTGAAGAAAGCCTCTATTTTGCCCTTCTTGAGTTTACTGAAGCTGAAAGAGAGCTGGCAATATCTCCTCTAGGGGATATCGTAGTCTCAGATACGATCACCACGATCAATTACGGTGATAGAGAAGTGAGTAAGATAAAGCCGAGCCTATTGACCGATGATTTTGGAAGCATTACGGT
>JACGUG010000108.1 GCA_024256285.1 archaeon | reverse complement strand
CGAGGTGGATTATGGCATCCACTTCCTTAATGATTGGTTTAAGCAGATATCTATCTCTAACATCACCTTGAATGAATCTAGCTTGAGAGTTCAAATAGCTGGGCTTACGGGAGCTGGTGCCGTGGACCTGTGGAACCAACGCATCGAGGATCATGACTTGATAACTCTCCTCCAGCAGTAGGTCCACGGTATGTGAACCGATGAATCCTGCGCCGCCAGTGACAAGAACTTTATCGACACTTTTCGTCAAATCGATTCACTACGGAACTTTAGGCCTTGATGTCTAAAGATATACTTCTCTGCCTCTTCTGTTAAGTACTATTAGTGGGAAAAGAATCGATTGGTCACCAAAACCCTTTGGGATCTTTGTAATTTGAAATGTCTCGGCTATCTGTCATAATTCTCCCCAGATAACGATGGAAGACGCCTTCTAGTTGGTACGTATGGAAGAAAAGAAGATCTGCTAACATAGGCTTTAGAACGCTGGCTCCGCTTTGACACGAGAATACCTAAGTGCTTAACTATCCAAAAGAGCGCTAGGAGGCGAATAAATCCCTCCTGATCTCTACCCCTTACTGCCCTAAGAAGAGCGCTAGCTAGAGTAACTATTAGAGCTATCGGGAAGATACGCGTTAGGAGTCCTAAGGAATGATTTTTGAAGAGTGAAATTAGTCTGTTTCGCTCCATGTAGAAGGTAATTTTGGCTGCTCGCTTAGAGTCATGATTCCTAGATGCTCCGCCGTAGTGGTAAGCTATTGCTCTAGGACAAACTACTACCTTATACCCAAGCTTCCTCACACGCCAGGAGAAGTCTGTGTCATCGTAGAATAACTTTAAATCAGTGTCGAAGAGCCCAGCCTCAAAGAGGGTCTTGCGTCTAACCATGAAGGCAGCACCCTTGGCGTAGAAAGCTTCGTAGGGCTTATCCCAACAACGCCTAGCAGAGTCATCGTGTCCCAACTCGTATGGGTATCCTAAGAGGTCTACATAGCCACCCAAGCAGTCGGCAAATGACTCTCGCCTAGCTGAGAGTAAGGTGGCTTGAACTATCCCAACTGAGGGATCAGTGTCCAGAATTCTGACCATCTCTACAATACAGTTGGGATGGAGATATGCATCAGCATCTAGAAACATCAGCACTCTGGATTTCGTACGTATTACTCCCAGGTTCCTGCACGCTGGAAGCCCCATGTTCTGACTGAGGGTAACCACTTTCAACATGGGTTCGTCTTTAAAAGCATCCTTAACGCATTCAAGGCTGAAGTCGGTAGAGCCGTCGTCGATAATGAGAACATCTAGTGGATCGTATTTTGACTTCAAGCATGAAGCTATGCAACGCTTTATGAAATCTTGGCCATTGTAGTTACAGACTATGATTGTGATAGCTAGTCGGGAAGCCTCGCTTTCTTCCAAAGTATGCTTAACCATCTTTCAAGGCTTCCTCCAAATTGTTGTCTCCCAAGAACAAGTCTCATATGGACCAACGCCATAAAATCTTTTGATGGACCATCCTCTAAGCAAATTTTTGCCTTGATAGTAATGCTCCCTGTCCGAATTATCTAACATAAGGTAGCCGCCAGAGCGTACTTTAGCTAACGCATTAGCAATGCATGATGTTCTTGCTCTTCCATCGATAAATACGAGATCAAAAAAATTGTCAGGAAATTCTCCAATACTTGTTGCATAACTCTTAAAATTCATACCACAATACTTAGGAGAACTGGAAAGATAACTTTCTGGGTCAGACGGATCTGTTTTATCGAATATGCCTTGCTCTGGCTCCCTAAGCAGCAACCTGCAATTGGGTATATTCTCTTTTGCTATTTCATTGGAGACAAGACGATGCCAATACTTATCATGTTCTACAGAAATTACTAAACCAACTTTTTTAGAAAAGAATATTGTTGATCCTCCTGAGCCGTATTCAAATACGCTCATGTGAGTCTTGAGATAGTCCACAAGCCATCTTTGAGCCTTGAATGTCACCCATGGAACATAATCCGTTAACGAACAATGATTCGGCAAGACTGAAACTAACCATGGAAGAAAGAATCCTGTAGAAGCAACGTAGGGTATGAACTTTAAGATACTGTAAATTTTCGCCCTACTATAAAATTTCATAGTAGGGACCCATAGTATATCTTATGCACGTGCGCATGCGAGAAATACGGCTCAGGCAGCATATCGTTAATCCACTTGCAAGTGAAAGTTGATCGTATAGGGCAGAATGAACCATGCTACACAACCTTAGTCTTCTACAGCGAATTGTCTAGGTCCATAGATGCAGACTTCCCTGGGTTATTCCCATACTTCGCGAAGAGC
>JACGUG010000107.1 GCA_024256285.1 archaeon | reverse complement strand
AATAGTGGAGTGATCTCTGATGGTGTAGGCAACTCTTGAATTAATGTTTGAGCTGAAGTATGATCTATGGGGGTTAAGGTGCCTGCCAGAGTTGCCACTATGCTGAGTATAAAGAATGAAATGAACAGTAAAACTCTAAGTTTGGTATGCCCTATCTTGTTAAAGGTCATGAACCTCACCAATATTTTTCATTTATGTATGATAGTCTTATAGCTTTTGGTGCACATATCAAGCATTTTACAGGTTTGTCTCACCCCAAGGAAAAAAAGCCTTACAGAAGCAGACTTTGGAATCTGGCAACTTGTAGGAATGTCATCCAGCAGTAGTTTTTAAGTTTCTTTCCCAAAACGAGATCAAATATATACTACATCCCAAAATAGTCTGTAGGAAATTGCCTAGGATAAACTTCGATACCATACAGGAGTATCTATCATCCGTCTTTAAAGATAAAGTGTCCATCAGATATATGGGCGAACTTGGGAAGGAGAAGGTAAGGAAGGAGAAGAGGCTAAAGGCATTCGGGTACGGCCTACCTTATCTCATCGAAGCAGAGGTTGGAGGGGAGAAGAAGGGTTTGGTGCTGGAAACCGTAAAGAAAGGAAGCTTCGGCCACGAGCACTTCTCAGATAGAGCTCAGATCCTGATATGGCAGCACTCTTCATTCAATAATTTACCGAGGCATGTAAGATCGTTTGATGTAGGTGCTTTCACAAAAGAAGGCACGTTGAAGTCTTTAGGCGACTGTATCGAATACTTCATCTTAACTAAGAAGGTAGAGGGGAGTTTATATCGCCTTGACCTTGATAGGATCAAGGATACCGAAGAAGTTACTGAACTCGATCTAAGGAGATGCTTGGCTCTTTCAGATTACCTAGTGAAGATACATGCAAAAAAGGGGAAAGAGCATGGCCTTTATGTAAGGAGGGCTAGGGAGCTCTTAGGCCATGGAGAGTGTATCATGGGGTTGATCGACAGCTATCCTTCTAATTTACATTACATAGATGAAGATGGTCTGAAGAAGATAGAGAAGATGTGCGTAGAATGGAGGTACATCCTGAAGAAGAAGGCTCATAGGCTATCGAGGGTTCATGGCGACTTTCATCCTTGGAACGTACTCTTCAGAAAGGGTAAAGACTTTACGGTTCTTGACAGAAGCAGGGGAGAGTGGGGAGAGCCTGCAGACGATGTCACCTCTATGAGCATAAATTACCTTTTCTACTCCTTACAGGCACATGGTAGGCTTGAAGGACATTTCGAGAAGTTGTTCATGAACTTTTGGGAGAATTACATAGATAAGACGAAAGATCACGAGATATTCGAAGTAATTCAGCCCTTCTTTGCATGGAGAGGCTTGGTCATCGCATCGCCTATATGGTACCCAAACTTATCAGAAGATGTACGAATAAAGATCTTCAACTTCATAAATAATGTATTGAACGTAGATAGATTCGATCTGAAGGATGTCAACTTATACCTGACCTGATAGAGGTGTAAGTGATGGGAGAGGGCTGGTGTGTGTGGCTTACGGGTCTCCCAGGCTCAGGAAAGTCGACGGTAGCAAAGGCTCTACATGAGAAACTGAAGAACAACAAGATCCATGTTCAGATACTCTCTTCAGATGAGCTTAGGAAGGCGATTACCCCTGATCCCAAGTATACAGATGAAGAGAGGGATATGGTCTATGGGGCGATCTCCTACATAGCCAAGCTATTGACAAAGAACGGCGTCAATGTCATAATAGATGCGACGGGGAACAGGAGGAGGTACAGGGACAAGGCAAGGGAAGAGACAAAGAATTTCATGGAAGTTTATCTGATGTGTCCTTTGGGTGTCTGCATGGAGAGGGAGAGCAAGAGAATAGATACTTCACAAGCCCCTAGAGACATCTACGAAAAAGCCCTTAAAGGCAAGTCTACAGTCCCAGGCCTGGGCTCTCCCTATGAAGAGCCTTTGAACCCTGAACTAAAACTGAATACGGAGAGGATGAACCCAGATACTTGTGCTAAGAGAATCTTCGATCTGATCGTCAAGAAGCAGACCTAAAACTCTCTTATTCTATAAGATCTACTATCTTCCTAAAGATAGTTGGGTTCGATGCGGCCACAAAAGATACCCTTTGAGTCGGCTCTAAGTTGGACTCGAGCTCTTTACCTTCAGGTGTGAGCATTTCACCGCCCGCCTCCTTCAGTATGATGTAAGATGAGGCTATATCAGTAACTCTGAGCATCCCCCTTATATCGACAAAGGCATCCATAAATCCTGAAGCTATGAAGCAGATCTCTAGAGCAGTGGCGCCGAAATGCCTTATGTGCCTAACTACTTTAAAGAGTGACATCAGTCTTTTTATGCTCCCCTCTCCAGCCTTGCTGAAATCTATCCCTACAACCGCATCCTCCAGTGATCTTTTATCAGAAGTCTTTATCCTCTTATCTTTCATGTATGCCCCCTTGTTCTTCTCAGCGTAAAATATAGAACCATCGGATATGTTCAAGACGACCCCTGCTTCGATATCTC
>JACGUG010000106.1 GCA_024256285.1 archaeon | reverse complement strand
AAGAGCCGCATACAAGCTACCCTTTTCGAGGAACAACTCACAGTAGAGGGGGTATACAAAACTTTAGAAAAGATAGCAAAGACATCAGGACCAGGCTCCCTCGATGTAAAGTTAAAGCATATCTCCAGCTTGTTCAATAATGCAACGCCGAAGGAAGCGAAGTATATCGTCAGGACCATAACAGGCAAACTAAGGCTCGGTGTTGCAGACTACACAGTCTTGGATGCCTTGGCCGTTGCCTACACGGGTGATAAGAGCAACAGACCTATTCTTGAGAGGGCTTACAATCTGTCTAGCGATCTAGGCGCCATAGCAGAGACGGTAGCCAGTGAGGGTCTAGAGGGTGTAAAGCGTTTCAAGATAACGGTCAACAAACCCATCAGGCCTATGTTAGCTGAGAGATTGGAGACTGCACAAGAAATTGTAGAAAAGCTGGAGGGAAGGTGTGCCTCAGAGTACAAGCTAGATGGGGAGCGCATCCAAGCACACAAAGATGGCAATTCAGTAAACCTCTTTTCACGCCGACTAGAGGATATAACAGGTCATTATCCCGATGTCAGAGACCTTGTGAAGAAGAATCTTAAAGCTGATAAGGCCATAGCAGAGGCTGAGTGTGTAGCTGTAAATCTCGACACAGGGAAGCTCTTACCTTTTCAGGAGCTCATGCACAGAAGGCGTAAGTACGGAATCAAGAAAGCTATGGAAGCGTATCCAGTTTCGTTGTTCTTCTTCGATATATTATATGTAGACGGTGAAGACCTAACCCAGAAACCGTACTCAGAGAGAAGGGAGAGATTAGAACAGCTCATAACACAAGATGATAGAGTCAAGGTTGTGCCAGGTATCTACTCAGACGATCCAAAAGAGATAGAGAATTTCATGGAAGAAGCCATAACCAATGGTTGTGAGGGGCTGATGGTAAAGGATACTAGTGGCAGATATAGAGCTGGGGCAAGGGAGTTCAGCTGGATCAAGCTCAAGAGAGAGTATAGAAGTGAGTTGGGGGATACTTTTGATCTAGTCATAGTAGGCGCATTCCATGGTCGAGGTCGTAGAGCTGGCAGATACGGTGCATTTCTACTTACATCTTACGACAAAGATGCTGATATATTCAGAAGTGTGTGTAAGATCGGGACTGGTTTTACTGATGAAAGCCTTGAAAAATTTCCAAAGATACTTGCGCCTTATAAAATCGACCATATGCATGCTCGTGTAGACTCAAAGTTAGAAGCTGATATCTGGTTTGTACCTCAGATAGTTATCGAAGTGATAGCTGCGGAGATAACCATAAGCCCCATTCATACATGCTGTATGAATGCTATTCGCAAAGGAAGTGGTCTTGCCCTAAGATTTCCCAAATACACAGGTAGGCTCAGGGATGATAAGGCTCCTGAAGATGCAACTACGGTTAATGAGATATTAGAGATCTACAAGGGGCAGTTGAAAAGAGTGGAGAAGGATTAGCCTCTAGAACCTAAAAAGATCGTAGAAGACGATTTATAACAGTGAAGAATTGAAGTAAGATCATTGTCATCTTTAGAGCGAGTTGCTAAGTCTTTAGTTGAAATCGAGGCAAAAGACTGGATTGTCCTTCACACATTAGAAAGATTGATTTTCTCTTACGAGGCAATCCCTTTGGCACGAATAGTCAGAGTAAGTGGTCTTGATAGAGATGAGGTTGGATTCAGGCTTGATAGGCTGAATAGAATGAGACTTATCGTTGGTAAAGAGAAGGGTTACTCATTGGTCTCTGCTGGGCTCGATGCCATAGCCCTTAACGCCTTCGTCAAAAGAAATCTGGCAAGTGCTCTAGGAAAGGCTATAGGGATGGGTAAAGAGTCTGATGTAATCGTATCTATAGACGATCTTGGAGAAGAGTATGCTATAAAGTTCTATAGGATAGGAAGGATAAGCTTCAGAGCTGTAAGGAAGAAACGTGGATACACTTCAACTCTTGCTGGGCATCGTTGGCTCATCACGAATATGAAAGCCGCAAAAAAGGAGTATGATGCTTTGAAAAGGTTGCATCCGATAGGTGTTTCTGTACCAGAGGCTATAGCAAGGGAGAGGCACGCTGTCCTTATGAGGAAAGTTGAAGGGCCCATGCTCTCTGATATTAAAGTTTTAGATTCGCCCAAGGAGGCATTACATGATATAATGGATAACATTAAGCGAGCTTACATGATAGGGGGGATCGTGAACAGCGATCTTAGCGAGTATAATGTTCTCTATGATGGAGAGAAGGTATGGATCATAGACTGGCCTCAATACGTTGAGAAAGACCATCCTAACGTTTCTGTGCTTTTGGATAGAGATATATTCAATATACTGAAGTTTTTCAAGAAGAAGTTCAAAGTTGATTGTAAACTCGAGTTGGCATCCTTTTATGTTCGAGGATGGAGAGAAAAATTAGAGATTTTCTAAAGATAGAATGGGAGAGACCCACTCAATATGAGTGGCGTAAGGTCGGTAACCTTTGATATCTGTTCATCTGTGATCGATTCGATATCTCTTTCTATAGATGATAAAGTTG
>JACGUG010000105.1 GCA_024256285.1 archaeon | reverse complement strand
CAAGCTCCCCTCTACCGAAGGTCTGGAATAGAATGAATACGAAGATGGGCATGACAGCCATAATCCCTACAGGTTTCAGAAAGCTTGGCCCTTCTAGAGACGACTGGGGAGATGTTTGTCTGCCCTTTTTCTTTTCTTTTAAAGATAAGAGTAAGAATCATCCAACAGATCTTATTTACTATCCACTAGAATGCTTTATGCTAAACTTAGGGGGAGGGTTTGTTGAACCCCTTCAGATCACTATCAAAGGATGAGAACGATGGACTGAAGGTTAAGCTATCATCGGCTATAAGAGAGATAGAAGTTCGTAGAAGGAATCTTAACAACATCAAGTATAGGTTGAACATTCGCTGTAAAAGTCTTCTAGAGACCATAAAAAGGGAGACTGAGCGTAAAAACGATGCTAAAGTCGATCTCCATACCGCAGAGTACTCCACACTTGAAAATATAGTTCGGATAGTCGATGCAAGTGAATTGGCCCTCGCCCAGATCATAATAAGGCTAGAGATGGTGAAAGAGATGAGAGAAGTTGTCTATAATCTGAGCTCTGCCCTAAAAGTCGTGGAAGATATCGGCAAGTCCGTATCTGGGCTATTGCCTCGAGTCGAGAGCTTTTTTGATGAATTTAACTCTACATTAAATGAAACTTTCGTCAAATTACAAAACATTTCTCCTGCATTGAACATCGATCTGAAGACAGAAGAAGGGGAAGAGTTGATCGAAGAAGCCATAAAATATGTGGAAAAGAAAGTTATGCGGGAAGAGATTTTGGAGTCGATCTTATCAACAGAGGATAAGACCGTTGTTGAGGATGCAAAGAAGGTGGCCATGTTGGTAACTGGAGAGACCGTCGATGAACCAAGACTTACATCTTCTCCTTTATCGCCAAAAAATTCAAAGCTCGATAAAGCGATAGTCGACTACATCTGTGAACACAAGGGTAACTTAAATATATTGGACGCATCAAATTCTCTGAATATGCCTGTGGATGAAGTTGAGCGATCGATTCTGAGACTTGCATCTGAAGGCAAGGTTGGATTCGGAAAAAGTTGGTTGAGTGATAGAAGTTGAGCATGGTTGTTGCTAAAGAATTAGAAGATGCAGCTGGCGAATACGCTTCAAAGGCTATACGCCTCGACTCCCAGGGCGCTATTGGTATGGCCATAGTTATGTATCAAAAGTCTATCTCAACTCTGATAAAATTATCTAAACTTTATCCTGAATATAGGTTGAACAAGCTTTACCTAGAGAGAGCCAGAGCTTACCAAGAAAGGATCAAAGCCCTTCATTCAATACATGGGGTCATGCGGGATGACTCGAATGGGGTATTAAGCGAACCTGGACCTGGAGTTGGCCCAACCTCTAGCCAAGCACCTAAAATGGTCGAATCTTTGAAGGCATCTTACAACGATCTCGTATTAAAGGAAAAGCCCAATGTGAAGTGGGATGAAGTAATAGGCCTAGATGACGCGAAGAGGGCTTTAAGGGAGTCGATAATATTCCCGACACAGAGGCCAGACCTTTTCCCATTGGGTTGGCCTAGAGGGATTTTACTCTTTGGCCCTCCCGGTTGCGGCAAGACCATGCTTGCAGCAGCTACAGCTTTAGAGATCGATAGCAACTTTATAACTATAGATGCAGCCACTATAATGTCAAAATGGTTGGGAGAAGCAGAGAAGAATGTGGCGAAACTCTTTAATTCAGCAAGAAAGATGACTGAAGGGGATAGGTCTGTAATCATCTTCATAGACGAGCTGGATTCGATGCTTGGATCGAGGTCACAAGAAGTCGGGGGAGAGATTCGAGTAAGAAATCAGTTTCTTAAGGAGATGGATGGGATAATAGACAAAGGTAAGAGGTTCCACTTATATGTCATAGGGGCCACCAACAAGCCTTGGTCGTTGGATTGGCCTTTCTTAAGGCGCTTCCAGAAACGAATTCATGTGCCCCTCCCATCCTTGAAATCGAGGATGGAGATGTTAACGCTCTATACATCACCTCTAAAGCTCGATCCAAAAGTCAACCTACTGGAGCTCGCAAAGATGACGGAAGGCTACTCTGGCAGTGATGTTCGAGATATATGCCAAGCTGTCCAGATAAGAGTAGTCTCAGAGCTCTTTGACTGTGGAGAAGCTTGCAACAAATCGTCACGACCTAGGGAGATAACTCAAGACGACTTCAAAAACATCCTTAAGGTGAGAAGACCGAGCGTATCCCAAGATATGCTTAGAGCTTACATCTCTTGGGGTGATAACTTCAAAGCATTGTAACGCTATATTTCAATAAAAGCTCATAAATGGAAGTAAAGGACTTAACCTGAACTAATAGATAAAATTTCTTCTTTTTTATGGATATAGATAGGTATCGAGCGAGCCAAAGCTAGAATGATAAGTCAGCTCCTATCCCTTCAGGTGTACTGAAGAATAGACGTGTGTGTTTAGAAGGCAAGTTTCTGTTACGAACTAATACTTCTCTAGGAACCAGGTCTTATCAAATTCTTTTATCTGCTTGACAGTAGTTTCAGGCTTCCAGACTACACGCAT
>JACGUG010000104.1 GCA_024256285.1 archaeon | reverse complement strand
ATGAAAGCAGGAATGGTGTAGACAGCCATGGCGAGCTTACTAGCATCAGCCACGAATTCTTCATACTTATCCTTTCTTATTATGTAGACGCTATCGAAGGTTGTCTCCAACGCTTCACCTCCAGACATAAGGAGTTGCCTGTTACTTATAAGCTAGAACTATAAGAACACATGGGCTTTTGCTATTGCTTGTCAGAAAGAAATAAGCCCCAATGTTCGATTTAGGATTTCTTATTCGCCAAAAATCGTCTAAAGACCGAATATCGGCCATCGAATAAGTAGAAGTTTATTTACGACATCAATGACTTACTGTATGTATCGGCTTGAGATAAGAAGTCGGATAAGAGTCCTAAACCCCTTTGTGTATTGATCCCATAGCTACAATCCCTTATCTGAATCCTTTTATTTTGAGTTATAAGCGAGAGAAGAGAAGAGGAGGACAAGAAATTAAGATACAATTGCAAGTTTGATCTGTTTTACCCCTCTCACCATCAATTTCTTAGCAAGATCACGAATGGATTTCGCCTCCCCTTTAACTGCGATTATTTCAAGGCAGTTTCTCTCATCTAGATGGATGTGCATAGTTGAGCCGATTACGTTGTGATGAAGATGCTGAGTGTCTGTCAAATCTTCTTCTAAGCCTTTAACTTTATGATCGTATATGATGGTTATAGCGCCCGCAACCATCCCCTTCTCCTCATGCATCCATTTGTTTTCGGTCAAGAAGTCCCTCATGGCAACCTGAATCGCCTTCGATCTATCATAACCAAGGTTCTTGATGGTTTTATCGAATTCTTCTAATAGATCAGGGGGTATCGATATGCTGATTCTAGAGACACCTCTTTTAGTCATAATCAACTCTACATTTATGCCAGAAATAGAAATATTTATATTGATAGTATTACTAATACTAAAGATAGTAATACTGGTGGGAGAATGCACATTCCAGATGGCTTTTTGGACATACCGATCTGCATAATAACGTACCTTGCTGTAATCGTATTCTGGGCCTTTGCTCTTAGAAAGATGAAGAAGGTTTTGAGCGAGAGGCATATCCCTTTGATGGCTACCCTAACCGCCATGTTCTTTGCTGCCCAGATGATGAACTACCCTATCATTGGAGGTACGACTGCCCATCTTCTGGGCGGACCTATATTGGCAATCGCTCTTGGACCATACGCTGGACTGATCTCTATGACCCTGATTCTCTTCATTCAGGCACTACTCTTCGGTGATGGTGGGATAACTACACTAGGAGCGAATGTCCTGAACATGGGGGTGATTGGCGTCTTCATACCTTACTTCATATTTCTGCTCTCCCTAAAAATCATGAAGGGTAGGAGAGGGATAGTGGTTGGAGCCTTCTTAGGTGGTCTGGTAGGGGATGTTCTGGCCGCCGTCTTTGCTGGGCTGGAGCTAGGACTTTCGACATTATCTTTCCCCTACAGCATTCAGATAGCAGTTACAGCGATGAGCATACACCACTTCTTCATAGGGGTTGGAGAAGGTATCGTAACAGTCATGATCGTTTCAATTCTACTGAAACAGAGGCCAGACTTACTGAAGTTGCCAAAGGTGGCACCTATAAGGTTGGATCTGCCTTACATCTCTAAAGATTCAAAGGGGTGTTAAAATGGAAATGGATAGAGACAGAAGAATACTCATGATTGGGGTGATTACATCGATCATCTTCGTTACAGTTGGGTGTTTATGGTTATCGTCTTCTGCAGAAACTTTGGACGAAGTTGCTGAGCGTTTTGGTGCACAAGACCTTCCTTTATGGAGTGCCCCCCTTCCAGACTACGAAATACCTGGACTGGAGGGAAATGCCTTGGTAGACATCGTATTAGGGATAGGTGCTACATTGTTGATACTGGGACTTTCGTTCGTCATGGGCAAGGCGCTGAAGGTGAAGGAAGAATTTTAGATGATGTTATATGTTAAAGAGTTTCTTGAAGACCTTTGAGGAGATAACGTATAACGAAAGATTCTCATCGATAAATGGATTAGTTCAAAGAATCGATCCTAGGGTGAAGTTCTGCTCATCTTTGGCTTTTATATTGGTAGCGATTACGGTTAGGACCATCTCGCCTTTGATCATTCTGCTTGGTGTAACCTTCAGTCTCTCTTTTGCATCGAAGATTTCCCTCAGATACTTCGCTCTTAGAACTGCTTTTATCCCCGCTTTTGTAGCCATAATAGCTTTACCACTGCCCTTCATAACGCCCGGAACAACTATAGCTACAATTGGCTACAACGAATATCTTGTCAACATTACGATGGAGGGGGTTTATAAGGCTGTGCAGTTTACATTAAGGGTTTGGGCTTGTGTTGCTACATCTATCCTTTTGGTCTTGACAACGAAGTTCTCAAGCCTTGTTCATGTTATGGAGAAGTTCAAGATTCCAAAAGTCTTCGTCACGATGTTATCTGTCACACATAGGTTCATATTTCTGTTCATAAACGAATCCTATAGAATGGTCTTAGCGAGGGAGGCTCGAACAGTTAACAAAGAGAGCCCCTTAAAATCTATGAAATCTTTGGCCA
>JACGUG010000103.1 GCA_024256285.1 archaeon | reverse complement strand
AATAATGCATGGTATAGCTGTTCATAAAATAGGCCCACGGAAAAGTTATCAGAGTAACCCTACACCTATCTTGTTCCCACTCTCCAATAAGAGTAGATCTGAACTCTTCAGGCAAAGTACCATTCAAATAGTCCATGCAAAAAGGTGATTTTGTTATCACTTGCAAGAAGTATTCTGTATCTGGACTAAGCCGATGCTTAATCTGATACCTGAAACCATACTGAGCTTTTGACCAATTTTTTGTAATAGATGTAGGTAATTGCTGAAAAGCAATAAGCTCTGAAAAGTAGTCTCGACAGCGAAAAGGCTGGTGCAATTCTTCAAAACCATCCTCATTACGAATCAGTAGATTCATCTGGCTTGCATATCTTTGGGATATTTCTGTGAGACTATTTCTAGTGGCTTTCTTAATCTTAGGTTGTTCCGTGATAAGATCTGGAACAAGCTTAGGTTCGGATTTCTTCGTAGTCTCTTCTTTAACTGCCTTTGCAACAACCTTGACAGATTTAGGGGCAAACCGGCCATTGGCCAAGCGTGCTTGCATGGGACGGGGCCTCAACGCTTTCTTCAATTTTACATTATTAAGCATTTTATAATCTCCTTAGTGTACAATAACCAGTGCGCTTGAAGTTGTATCTTTCAATGGGATCAACTCTTTTGATTGAACAAGAGCATCAGCGGAGCCAGTATGGGCTATGTTTGCATTTGCATAAACATATCCCTCGATACTTGTAGCTTTTAGTGTGGCTTTAAATTGTGCTTTTGGAAACAAGCCCATACTCTGGCTTCCAGCATAGTTCTTAGAGAGGCCGTCTGACTGAGCCAGAATAAGATCACATTCTGTCAGCTCTTTGACATTCTCTACGCCGAAAGAGAGTGCTCCCAGTTCCTCCACATCTTTACCATTAGCTTGAACAAAGCCATAAAGAGTTCCCCTTCCTTGGTTAGTCCCTCGACCAGAGGATCTATAGACTTCACAATCTATGGGCCTAATCCAAATTTTCTTATCTCGGGAGACGTCCAATGAATACTGATTTTCTAGTTTGGTTAGAAACTTCTTCATGGCCTTTCTCTCTTTAGAGTGATCCGAGTTATAGTTATAGTTATAACCTCCACCTGAATTATAGGAGCCGCACTTCTTAGCTTGGTATACATAGGGCTTAAATGGAACTTCACTCATTGTTTCTTCACCGGGAACAAGTGAGTACAACTTCCCATTTTCAAATTCCTTTCTTTCAATACTCTCCATCTTCGTCCCGATACGAGCAGCCACGAAATCAGTAAAGATAGCTTCACTTGCCACCAAGAACGTACCATCTTTCCGCAAGTATGCCAATGGCCTTTGATTATTCTTAGCAAAATGAATCATGCCAGTTTCCGCATCATGCCAGATAAGAGCATAAGCGCCATCCAGCTTTTCTAATGCCTTAACATAGTCATCAGCATTTTGGTTCAAGCACATAGCAATGGCTTGAGAGTCTGAGACAGCATTTTGTTTTACTAGATTTTTCCAACCAGTTAGAGTCCCATTATGAACAAGAGTAACCCTACCGTCTTGGTGTGGGTGAGCGGCATTGATTGTAATACCGCCCGACGTAGCTGCGCGAGTGTGCCCGATAATGGTTGTCTTTGGCATCACGTAGTCACGACGAAGGGCTTTATACTTTTCTGTAAAGATAAAGTCACTAGGGTCCATTACCTTTTTATAGGTAATTACTTCCTTATCTTTAGCAGCAAAAAGGCCTGAAGAATCTCGTCCTCGTAAGGCAGATACTGTAAACAAACCATCTAGCATATCCTCTTCAGGATAGATGCGATAGCCCTGTTTCCCAGCAGCAGGCCTAGAAAATGCTCCAGCATTAATAATTCCGATAATTCCACACATATTAGTTCTCCTCCGAGAAGATGGGATCAGATGGGCTAGTGAGAGTGTTAATTAACTGATTCAGGTCAGTCACTATATTAGAATTCAATGGTGTCAATTCCTCATTTAGTTGATTGGCCGTTGAAAGCCACTCTTGATACTCCAGCTGAGAAGCCGAAACTGGTGTAGCTACAGTATATGTCTTTGGTTTAAGGACTGAAGGCGGAGGCATAGTTGCTTTTGGTTCATCTTTTACAAGATGCTTTTTAAAAGCACGAAGAGTTGAGTCGGTCAATTTGGGATTAACTGGAATAACTTCTTCTATGTGTTTAACGTCCTCGAAACTTGCATGGGGCGCTATTTCTGCATATGTATTCGGAAAAAGTTTATGCAGTGTCTCTTGATACTCGTCTGGATTAGGAGATCCAGTTTTAACGGGAAGATCAACAGCATTAGCAATAAAATCTGTGGTAATATTAATCCACTTTATAAGAACAGCAGACTCTATAGATGCATTAAACATCCGTAACTCCATTGTTCCAAACCCAAAGTTTAGATACATGCTGTTATATTTTGGCCATGTTCTGCTTAATTTTGCCAGCATTCCCCTGTACTTCTTGGCCTTATATAAATTCCACATCTCCACAAGATTGTCTTGATAAGCCAAAGGCCTGCAGTAGCTCGTGCCTCTCCGATCAAACTTAATTTTACCGATATGAT
>JACGUG010000102.1 GCA_024256285.1 archaeon | reverse complement strand
GACTTTATCCCTCCTGAAACTGTCGCTTAAGGTTATTATATAATCCTAGAAGGTGGAAAGGTAAGCTAAAAGCCTACTTTTAGGAGAGTTTTTCGACAGGCTCACTACTTATACGCAATTACTACAGCAAGAGTTCCCTCATGAGATAGGTGGTGATTTTATCAAATTCGATGATCTAGATTTCCTCCGTCTAAAACCTATCCAGTAACAACATATTTAAAAGCCTTTTTGACCAGATATTTATCTAAGTGTTAGACTATCATTATGTTATAAAGGTGCATATACTATTTTACGCCCGTCGTTAGGTAAGGTATGCGACGAATAAAGGTAATTTTATTAGATGATAAGGAAATACCCCGAGAAAGCCTAGCTAGACTACTCGCTGAACAAGAACAGATTGAAATTGTCTCAAAGTGCTCTAATGTTAAACATGCTATTGAGGAAGCAAAACGGGTTGAACCTGATCTCGTCTTGGTTAATGATAATCTTTCTGAGTGTGACAGTAGCGAAGTGGCTCGAAAAATAAATGAATCAAATCCAAGGGTGAAGGTAGCTTTACTTACTGATTCAAAGGACCAAAAGGATCTTATCTCTGCTATAGAGTCAGGAGCTACAGGATATATATTAAAAGATACTAAGGTTGAAGATTTTATTGAATCTGTAGATTTAGTTGGGAAAGGCGTTCTTGTTATTTCACCTGAGGTTGCTGAAAAGCTCAGTGACACCTTAAGTGAAACGAAGCTAGATGAAACCCAGGTACAGACTCGTCTCTCAGAGAGAGAGGTAGAAATTATTAAGTTGTTAGCTAAAGGAGCTACGAATAAAGAAATAGCTGAGACTCTATTTATTACTGAGAATACTACAAAAGTACATGTTAAAAATATATTGGGGAAATTGGAGTTACGCAACCGGCAACAGGTGGCAGCTTATGCGGTACAGCAGGGCTTGATAGACTAAACCTCTGACATTGCAGATAATTCAGGCTAAACCAGTAAATCAATAATCGAGATTTTGCCAAAAGGGTTATTGTAAAATAACCCTTTTTTATATCCAAAATAACCCAGATGCGGTATGTAAGCACGACTAACTGAAGGTTACAATGAAATGTAGGATGAATTTAGTCAGGTTAATGATGGGTAAAAAGCAAATGAAGCAATACCAGAGGTCGCAGTACCATAGAGAATTCAAGACAGGCAATAAGCCGGGTAACAGGATAAAGAAAAAAAGTGCTAGCAGAAAGGTTAAATAATACTCCAGATTTCGGTATGAACTTCATTAGTTTGTTGTGGCTGTGTTATGAGTAGAAGTAAACGAAAAAGGAAAAAAACGAATAAACAAGCTAGATCACCCACCATAGTATCACCGTTACGCAAGACAGTAGACAGTACTCCACTGCCTCCTGATGTGACCAGAATCGATCCTAAAAAGGCCTTAATAACCTCAAAAGGAATATTTACTAATGCAACTGCTGAATTATGTTTTGGTACTTTTAAACAGCAGCTTGAAAAATCTCAACTATGGGATCCTATGATTATCAGTGCTTGGTTGATATCGAATAGCAGAGGTCAAACTGGAGCTATAAGTCAGTTAGTGCTTAATGTGGATGGTAGGACATTCAGCTCTCAGGTTGTAACATTCAGATACCGGCCCAACGATTCTATAAGCTGGGTT
This sequence comes from archaeon, assembly GCA_024256285.1. Lineage (GTDB taxonomy): Archaea > Thermoproteota > Nitrososphaeria > Nitrososphaerales > JACAEJ01 > HK02M2. Next base: position 940 of record JACGUG010000102.1, on the reverse strand, counting down.
TCCAGAGGGAAGCCAAAGGTCAGGGAAGACTGGCGGCTAGAATCGAAGTCAAATGGTACTATTATGCATATCGATTTTGCTATTGAGCTAGATGGGTGGCCTATCAGACGTTATTTCTTTAAGGTTTTACGTCAAAAAAAGGTAGAGAATAATTTAGACAGAATGCTGGTACGACTTAAAGAGACGGTCGAGAGTACAAGCCAAAACTAAGGAGCTTAAGGAGTTTATCAGAAATGGCGATAGAATATGGAACCGAAGTTGTTGATAAGAGTGGCAAGCTATTAGGAACGGTAGGGTATGTAATTCGTAATTCCTGGACTGGTGAAATCAGTAAATTCACAGTTAATCAGGGAGTGTCTAAAAGGGATCTTACTTTTTCACCCGGAGATATATTGGAAGAAAAAGAATCTAAGATTAGACTCAGCGTTTCTTCTGATGAACTAAACAGGAACGATTAGCTAGCTATAGGCTGCACTAGATATGAATGAATTTAACGCTGCTGGTAGTACAAGGAACTAAGAGAAGAAGCAAGCCAAATGAAGATAGGAAAGGGTACTAAAGGTATGGCAGTAGAGGTACCAATAGAGTCGGCTGCTATTTATCTTCATGAAATTGCTAGATTTCCTCTTCTTAACGCCGAACAAGAGAAACACATGGCTTGGCAGATAAAAAATGGTGATGAAACTGAAGTACAGAAGGCAAGGCGACGCCTGATAGAGAGTAATCTACGTCTTGTGGTCAGCGTAGCCAAGAGTTATCAAGGTAAGGGACTCTCACTAATGGACTTAATTCAAGAAGGCAATCTTGGGTTGATGCGGGCTATAGATAAATTTGACTACCGTATGGGCTACAAATTCAGCACCTATGCTACTTGGTGGATACGGCAGTATGTCACTCGGGCTATCGCTGACAAATCCCGAACAATCCGTATACCAGTACA
>JACGUG010000005.1 GCA_024256285.1 archaeon | reverse complement strand
AAAGAGGGGTCAAGGTAGAAATAAATTCGGATATACCCGTCTCTTCAGGTCTTGGTTCATCTAGCGCAGTAGCTGTAGCAACAGTTGCTGCTACATCCTCAGCCCTTGGTCATGATCTGTCTCCAGAGGAGATAGTAAATTTGGCTACTGTATCGGAAAGGATTACTCATGGCAAGCCATCGGGTATAGATGTAAATGTCGCAGTTTATGGCGGAGTCATCTTATTTAAGATAGGAGAGAGAGTCAAGCTAATAGAACTGGACAAAGATGTAGAATTTCTTGTAGGATACAGTGGGATCGAGCGCCAGACATCTAAGATGGTTGCCAAATTCTCCGAGATGAAGCAGTTGTACCCCAACATCTTCGCCTCTTTGGTCTCGTCCTCCAGTTGCCTTACAGAGACAGCAACAGATGCTTTGGCTAAGAACGATCTTACCACTCTGGGCTCTATAATGAACTTTTTTCATGTAGTTTTAAACCAGATGGGAGCATCGATAGAAGAGTTGGACTATATGGTTGAGAAGGCCCTCGAAGCAGGTTGTATTGGAGCGAAGCTCACTGGGGCTGGTGGGGGTGGATGCATCATAGCTTTACCTAAATCTGGCGAGGCTAGAATTGCAGCCGAGCACCTAAAAAAGAAGGATGTGAATACATCCATCGTCAAAATACCTTGCAAGGGTGTCGAAGTTTGGAAGGAAGAGAGCTGGTGATAGTGAAACTGGGGGGGTCTCTGATCACCCACAAAGATAAACCTCTCTCAATAAATTTAGAGGCATTAGATATAGTAAGCAACGCCCTTTCAAAATCAGATCTGCCTCTCGTCTTGGTTCATGGCGGGGGGTCTTTTGGGCACTATTTTGCTGAGAAGTACGGCTTAAAGCTCAAACCATCAAGGGTGTCAGCTGAAGGGGTAGCCAAGACCAGATTGGCCATGCTGAAGCTCGACCTTAAGATCTTGAACAGTTTAGACAGGCACGGGATGAATCCCTATCCTTTACCACCATCCAACTTTGTAGGATACTCAGTCGAATCACAGAGAAGGGTCTTCTTCTCCTTAATCGATTACGGCTTAACGCCTATAACTTATGGTGATGTCCTTCCAAAAAGAGGAGGTTTTTATGTGCTATCAGGAGATGAGATCACAAGGATGCTCTCAGAAACTCTAAGGCCTACAAGGGCGGTCTTCCTTTTAAATGTAGATGGAATATTTGAAGATCTGAATCAGCCAGAATCGCTCATAGAAGAGCTGAAGCCAGAAGATTTAACAAAGATCAAGCTCAAGAGTACAGACATGGATGTAACTGGAGGAATGAAGCTCAAGATAAAAGAAGCCATGAAGATAGCAGAGAGCGGGGTAGATGTCATCTTCGTAAGCGGTAGAGATTCAGAAAGGATCGTCAGAGCGTTGAAGGGTGAGCAGACAAAGGGCACTTTGGTAAGGGGGGATCGAATTGGATGAAGAATTGATCAAGAGAAAAGCCGATCATGTAGACATCTGTCTGGGGAAAGAGGTAGAGGCAAAGACATCCACTACCCTCTTCGAATGTGTCCATTTGATTCATAACGCTCTCCCTGATCTGAATTTTGATTCTATAGACACATCGACAGTATTTCTCAACCATAAATTTTCAGCACCGATATTGATAGATGCCATGATCGGTGGGTCTCCAACATCATTAAAGATAAACGAGAATCTGGCTTTAGCCGCTGAAGAGCTTAAGATAGGCATGGTCGTTGGTAGTCAAAGGGCAGGCCTCTCCTCTCCATCCTTGGCCGAGACCTACTCCATAGTCAGAAAGAGGGCTCCAGACATATTCTTGGCTTCGAATATAGGCGCTTCTCAACTTGTAAAAGGGTTCAGCAAAGAAGAGGCAAAGAAGTGTATCGATATGATAGGAGCGAATGCATTTGTGATTCACTTAAACCCCTTGCAAGAAGTTGTGCAGGTTGGAGGAGAGCCACAGTACGAAGGTGTCATCAACAAGATTCACGAACTGACAACTCAATTGGATATACCTGTGATAGTCAAGGAGGTAGGATTTGGGATCTCTAAAGAGGTAGCTATCAAGTTGGAGATGGCCGGAGTTTCAGCGATAAATATCTCAGGAGCTGGAGGGACGAGCTGGTCTGCTGTGGAGCACTATAGAGCCTTGGCTTTAGGGGATAAAAAAAGGTCTGAGCTTGGGCAACTCTTCTGGGATTGGGGCATACCAACGGCTGTAAGCCTAATAGAGACGAAGAAGTCTGTCAAGATACCTATAATCGCATCTGGCGGGATAAGAACAGGACTGGATATAGCCAAGAGCTTGGTTCTGGGAGCAAGTCTGGCAGGCATGGCTCTACCTTTGTTAAAGCCTGCAACTGTCTCTAAAGACGCGATAGTTTCTTTCCTGAAAAAAGTCATCTACGAGTTGAAGACAGCCATGTTCGCAGTCGGTTGTAGCAACGTACAAGCCATGAAGCGGGAAAGATACGTGATTACAGGAAAGTTGGCTGAATGGAAGATAGTTGAGTGAATTGTATGAGCTTAATGGAACAATTAGAAGCAACAGCATCAGAAGTCGACAGATACGTTCTCTCATTATTGAAGGGCAAGCCAAGGTTTTTATACGAGGCCTCATCACACTTGATAAGGACGGGAGGAAAGAGGTTAAGACCTTTTCTCGTCATAAAGTCTTGTGAAATCTTTGACAGTGATGTAAAGAAGGCTATGCCAGCTGCTGCTGCTCTCGAACTCCTCCATAACTTCACTTTGGTACATGATGACATAATGGACCGTGATTTAATACGCCATGGTGCTCCTACAGTACATGCCAAATATGGTGTACCTCTTGCCATAGTTGCCGGCGATCTCTTATTCGCTAAAGTCTTCGAGTCTATAGTATCGGGGATGCAAGAAATGAATATGAAAGAGAGCACCATTATCAGGGTATTGGAGTTGATGATCAGATCGTCCATCAAAGTCTGTGAGGGGCAGGTCAGGGACCTAAAGATGTCTTCAGAACAACGCTTCTACTCTGTAAGAACTTACTTCGATATGATCCGAGAGAAGACTGCGTCCCTCTTTGAGACTGCTTGTAGAGTCGGTAGTATAGTTGGAGGTGCGAGAAAAGATGATGAGAGAGCGATGGCCAACTTTGGAAGGTGTATTGGCATAGCCTTTCAGTTGATAGACGATGCCTTGGGCGTTGTGGGAGACCCTAAGGTGACTGGTAAACCTGTAGGGAGCGATCTTAGAGAGGGGAAGAAGACTTATGTCATATCTTTAGCCATCAGACTTGCAACTGATGACGATAAGCTCGGGATTCAAAAAGTCTTTGGAAAGAGAGAAGTTAAACAAGAGGAGATGGATGAGGCATTGACCATAATATCCAAGACTGGGGCAGTCGGCAAGGTAAGGAGTGAAGCCCAATTTTATGCCGATAGGGCGCTATCGATTCTTAAAAGATACCCTGATTCACCTTCAAAGAAGGCATTGTCAGAACTAACTCACTTTATAGTAACTCGAAACCTGTGATCGTAAGATCGAGATTAAAATATTTAACATAAATTCTTGAATTAAAGTTGGTATATTTGGTAGAGATTCAGTCCGATGTCCGTCGTACGATCTTCAAACACGCCCTTCTGAATGCCTACAAGCATGATGGAAGGTGCCAAGTAGGTGCAGTCTTAGGGAAGGTGATAGGTGAAAGGCCAGATCTAAAGGATCTTGTAAAGGATCTATACTCTGTTGTGAAAGGTGTAGCAGATGAAGTCAACCGACTCAGTCAAGATGAGCAACTCTCCATGCTTAAATCGAATTTTCCCGATGCTATCATCGAAGTTCCTAAAGTTAAAGTTGAAGAGAAAAAACTACCTCCCCTCCCAAGGGCTGAAAAGTACTCCAAGATAGTTACCAGATTTTCACCGAACCCAGACTGTGTGCTTCACTTGGGCTCAGCCCGTGCAATGATCCTCTCCCACGATTACGCTAGAGAATATGGGGGGAAGTTCATCCTCAGGTTCGAGGATACGGACCCAAGGCTAAAGAAGGCATCCTTGGTATTTTACAACTTGATAAGGGAAGACCTAAAATGGTTAGGATGTGAATGGGACGAGGAGTTCATTCAGAGTGATAGACTCCATATATATTATGAGATTGCAGAGAATTTAATCCGAGTTAATGGGGCTTACGTCTGCACTTGTGACCCGCCTGCATTTCATGGCTACATAACTTCGGGTAGAGCCTGCCCATGTAGAGATTTAGCCATAGAGGAGCAGATGGTTAGATGGAAGAAGATGCTGGATGGAGAGTATAAAGAGGGGCAAGCCATAGTCAGAGTTAAGACCGACCTTAGCCACCCAAACCCTGCTGTGAGAGACTGGCCCGCTTTACGAATTATCGATACATCAAAGTACCCTCACCCAAGAGTTGGATCAAAGTACCATGTGTGGCCACTATACAACTTCTCAACCGGTATCGATGATCACCTCATGGGCATCACTCACATCATTCGGGGAAAGGAGCATCTTACCAACACGGTCAGGCAGAAGTATATGTATGAGTACTTAAATTGGGAGTACCCAATAGCGATCCATTATGGAAGGCTGAAGATAGAGGGGGCTGTTTTGAGCAAGTCTAAGATAATTCGAGGGGTAGAGGATGGGTTGTATAAAGGTTTTGACGATCCTAGACTGGCAACTTTCTTGGCTCTTAAGCGTAGAGGCATCCAACCAGATGCTATTCGTAAGCTGATATACGATGTTGGGATCAAGCCAGTAGATGTGACGATAAGTTGGTCGAATCTCTACGCTCATAACAAGCAGATCATAGATAAGATTGCATCTAGGTACTTCGCCATCTTTGACAAGATCGAGCTTCATATTCATGGGGTTAAAGAGGACATGAAAGCAAGCTTACTGAAGCATCCTGACGATAGATCGAGAGGGTATAGAGAACTCAGAGTTTCACAGAAGAAGGGGGTCGCAGTAGTCTACGTGTCAAGATCAGATGTTGAGCAGCTATTGTCGAGACCAACAGTTAGGTTGATGGGGCTCATGAATATCGGTAGTGTAAAGTTTGAGGGTAGCCATCTTAAGGCGGAGTTTAAGGGACTGTCTGTTAGAAAGGCAAAATTAAATGAAGCACCTATAATTCATTGGCTTCCTACAGAAGGTCTGATCGAGACGACCCTAATCATGCCTACAGGAGAAAAGGTCGAAGGGTTGGCAGAAAAAAACCTTGTAGAAGAGCCTGTTGATTCCTTGGTGCAATTGGAGAGGGCAGGCTTTGGGCGCATAGACGCAAAGATTGATGGTGGGGTAGTCATCTACTTCACATCAAGATAAGGAGGATAGCAACAAAGTTAAAGAAGTAAGTAATAAAACTTCAAAGATATCAGTGGAATAGACTTGTCTTTAGCAGAGGAAGTCGAAAGAGAGATAAAAAGTAAGAGCAAACTAGAGAATTTCGTTACACCATGTTATGAAGGATACTCTATAGCAAATATACCTCCAACAATCCTATCGATCTTCAAAGCAAATTTACAAGGATGTAAGAGTATACCTAAGCGTATCATCAAGGAGCATCTGGATGGCATACGTAAAGTCGTGCTACTAGTAGTCGATTCGATGGGTTACAAACAATTTTTTAGCCATTCCAACGAGCCTATCTCCAAAATTTTGATGGATGGTAGCATGATCCCCCTAACTTCGACTTTCCCATCTACATCGACCACTGCTCTAACTACACTCAACACTGGTGCAACGCCCCAAGAGCATGGCATAATAGGTTACACCATGTACGTAAAAGAGTATGGACTGGTCGCCAACATGGTCAGCTTTACTCCTACCTACGATTACAGATGGGAGACATTATTGAAGGGGTTCGACCCAAGGGAATTTCTTGGAATCAAAAACATTCATGATATACTCAATGAGAAAGGGATCAAGTCCTATGTGATCAATAGGTATGCAGACACAGGACTATCTAGAATGCATCACACTGGTGCTACAGTTTCTAATTACATGAACTCTTCAGACCTATTTGTAACCCTCAGAAAGCTATTAGAAAGCGAAATCGGTACAGAGACCTATACTTACGTGTATTGGGGCTTAGTAGATACCATGTGCCACATATACGGTCCTCGTTCTGAAGAGGCTTTAGCGGAACTTGGAAGTTTTCTTTACTCTTACAAGACCGAATTCTTAGACAAGTTGAAACCAGATATAGCAAAGGAGACTCTGTTGATGATCACGGCTGACCATGGTCAATCAGAAGTCTTTGAGGAGACCACCATCTTCGCTTCAGATCACCCTGAACTTATGAATAAGCTCTGGATTCCGCCGACTGGCGACTCAAGGGCGATATTCCTTTACGTCGAACCTGAGGAGATCGATAAAGCCAAGGAGTATATCGATAGCAAGCTTAAAGATAAATTACTCTTATTGGACTCTAGCAAAGCAATCGAAGAGGGACTCTTCGGTACTGTATCGATGTCATGTAAGGAAAGAATACATGATAGAGTAGGCGACCTGATAATGGTCCCATATGCAAACTACTCCTTTTCTTATTACGCAAGGGGGTCTGGAAAAGGGTTCATGAAGGGTTCTCATGGTGGGTTGTCTGAAGATGAGATGCTTGTACCTTTTATCTGCAAAAAGTTAAAACCCTAATATGTTAAAGGAAAATTGATTAAAACTTTATGAAAGTATCCAGATTAAACTTAAAAATTTTTAGCGTTTACCTTATAAGTAAGTATCTAAAAGATAATCGTGCGCAAACCGCAGATGATAAGAAATGGATGCGGAAAGACAGAATCAAGATAGTAACCCAAAGCCCTACTTCGTGAAGTTCGAGACCCCTAAAGAACTGGTCGATGCAACCTATGAAGTGTTACGCCAAGCGAGGCAGACAGGAAAAGTAAGGAAGGGAACGAACGAGGTTACTAAAGCCATCGAGAGAGGTATAGCCAAACTTGTAGTGGTTGCAGAGGATGTCGAACCTCCTGAGGTGGTTGCTCATCTGCCCATACTCTGTGAAGAGAGAAAGGTGACATATATCTTCGCACCAAGCAAAGTCCAGATCGGTTCGGCTCTTGGGATAGATGTACCTGCTGCATCAGCATGTGTAGTAGAGTCTGGGGAGGCAGCAGGCATCTTGGACCAGATCATCGATGCTGTTTCTAAGCTCAAGAAGAGCTAACATAAAATCAGATATACTCGCCCAAAGTCAAGTACCTTTTCTTATGCCTTAGGATGAGCCGCACTTTATTTAGATTATAATCTGTTGCGAAGATATTTTTATCTGACTGAGCGGCAACGACCTTTCCAACAAATATCGTATGATCTCCCGTCTCAAGCTTTGAAACCAACTCACACTCTATATGTGCTATGCACTCACCTATCAAAGGTGGCTTGACTCTCTTAGCTGGCAGAGCGGTCAGACCAGATTTATCAAATTTTTCTACATCCATCCCAGACACACTTCCTAAGTAGTCGATCTTCTTTACAAGTTCTTTTGTCGGTATGTTAATTACGAACTCACGAGTTTCAGTTATGAGCTTATGAGAGTATCTTTTCAATGCTATACTTATGGCTACAAGAGGAGGATCGAAGGATGTTGGCATCGTCCACGCTACTGGGATTATGTTCGGCTTGCCTGAGCTATCGATGCAAGTGATCAGCACTACAGGTCTTGGGTACATCAACCTGGTGGCTACATCTAATTCAACATCAACTTTTTCAGAGATTTGGCTCATAGTTATATCAATTTTGCAAGAGCTTATAATACCTTTTCTATGTCTGAAGCCTTGAGAAGGAAGTGTTTCCAGTAGCACCGGGATGGGACTAAAGCCCAAATATTTGGGTGAAATATTCTTGAAGTTTTGGATAGTAGAACATCATCTTAACTAAGAAAAACCAGATGTAAGGCTAGAAAGAAAGGATATTTAAGGCCTGACAAATAAACTCAAAGGGAGGTGTTGTTGTTATGGATTGGGGAATGAAAAACAGGCTCTCACAACTGATTCAGCGCGATGGTAGGGCCCTCTTTTTGCCTATAGATCATGGATACTTTCAAGGACCAACCCATAGATTAGAAGAGCCAGGAAAAACTGTTGAGCCTCTTCTCCCTTACGCTGATGCGATCATGCTCACAAGGGGAGTTCTACGGTCATGCATAGACCCCACTAACACAAAACCCATTATTCTCAGGGTTTCTGGCGGGACGAGCGTGGTTGGAGAAGACTTGTCTCATGAAGGTATCACGACCTCTGTCAACGAAGCCATCCGCCTAAATGCCAGTGCAGTATCGACCTCCATCTTCATTGGTAGCAAGTACGAACAAGAAACCTTGATGAATCTAGCTAAGCTTGTGAATCAGTGCGAGGAGTACGGGATTCCAGTCATGGCAGTTACGGCTGTAGGGAGAGAGTTGGAGAAGCGTGAGGCACGGTACCTTGCCTTGTGCTGCAGAATCGCTGCAGAGCTAGGCGCAAGGGTAGTGAAAACCTACTATTGTAAGGAAGGTTTTGAAAAGGTTGTAAGGGGTTGTCCCGTGCCTGTGGTCATAGCTGGTGGTCCAAAAGTAGATTCTGAGATTGAGGTCTTCGAGTTCGTTTACGATGGAATTCAAAAGGGCGCCATAGGAGTAAATCTGGGAAGGAATACATGGCAACATGATTATCCAGTAGCTATGATCAAAGCTCTGCGCGCAATTATCCATGAAAACGCTACCCCAAAAGAAGCCCAGAAGATATTCGACGAGGTTAAAGTGGCAAAAGATATTAGCTATCAAAGATGATGTAGAATAAATGCGTGTAGCAGTGTATTACAACAATAACGATGTGCGCCTAGAAGAGATGCCTCGACCAAAGATCGGTCCTGGCGAGTTGTTGGTAAAGGTGATGGCAAGCGGGATATGTGGCAGTGATGTACTCGAATGGTATCGCATCCCAAAAGCTCCCCGGGTGCTTGGTCACGAGGCCACCGGCGAGATCGTCGAAGTCAAGGATGAGTTTAGACGGTATAAAGTTGGTGACAGAGTCTTTGTTTCTCATCACGTCCCCTGTAATAAATGCCGTTACTGCTTAAATGGCCACCATACAGCCTGTGAGACTTTGCACAAAACTAACTATGATCCAGGTGGTTTTGCGGAGTACATTCGCGTGCCAAGAATAAACGTAGAACATGGAGTCTACCTTTTGCCTGATGATCTGCCTTTTGAAGATGGCACCTTTATCGAGCCGTTAGGATGCGTGGTGCGAGGTCAAAGGTTGGCGCGAGTACAAAAAGGGGAAAGCGTGCTCATCCTTGGGAGCGGTGTTTCTGGACTACTTCACATCCAACTTGCTCGCTTCCTTGGGGCGGAACGGATAATCGCGACAGATATAAACGAATACCGCTTGAAGGCTGCGAAAAAATTTGGGGCAGACGCTGTGTTACATGCTGAGGAAGACCTGCCTAAAAGGTTGCGCCAATTAAATGAAGGTAGGCTTGTGGATAGAGTAGTAGTCTGCACTGGGGCTATATCTGCGAGCAAGCAGGCTCTTCAGTGTGTGGATAGAGGAGGCACCATCCTGTTCTTTGCAGTGCCAGATCCCAGTTTTCACGTTCCAATCCCTGTTACAGATTTCTGGCGTAACGAAATAACGATAACAACTTCATACGGCGCAGCGCCTAAGGACCTTGAGGAATCTGAAAAGCTGATCAGAGAGCGCCATGTGGACGTCCATGATACGATCACCCATAGGTTGGGCTTGGGGGAAATTGGCCTAGGCTTTAAGCTGGTTGCAGAGGCTGGAGAATCCCTAAAGGTCATCATCGAGCCTCAGAGATGACCCTTAGTTTTGGAATCTTAGTTTAGTTTAGTTTAGAATAGAATATTTTGATCACCACGCATCGAGTAGGTGAAAAAATCTTGAAAAATTCGTGTGGTTGATATAAAAAATTTTTGATGCTCGCTTTAATGTTTTGATCATGACTGTAGGTGAATCTGTTTGCTCTGGTTCGACATAAATCTTTATACTTCAAGGTTGCTTCACATACTCTCCTCCAAGAGGGCTGCTTCTAATATTCCGTTTTTTACGTCTACTTTTGACCAGCTTAAATATAAAATAAAATCGAAGCTATTAGAGGATGCTGAAGTATTTTTTTAGTTCCCATTCAGTCACTTGTATTCTATATTCATCCCACTGTCTTTTTTGCGCTTCAACAAGCTTTTCGTAGACATGCTTGCCAAGGACTTCTTGTACTATCTTGTCTTTTGCCATTTCAGATGAAGCTTCCTCAAGTGATCCTGGCATGGTCTCTATGTATAACTCCGCAAGCCTTTTGTCATCAAAATGGTATACATCTTCTTCGACAGGTTCAGGAGGTATCATTTTATTCTTTATACCATCAAGGCCGCTTGCGAGCATGACTGAAAAGGCTAGGTAAGGGTTACATGAAGGATCAGGGCACCTTAGTTCGACCCTTGTCGATGCTTCTTTTCCTTCCCGTGTATTTGGGACTCTGATGAGGGCCGACCGATTAATTCTGCCCCAACAGATGTAGACGGGTGCTTCATAGCCTGGCACAAGCCTTTTGTATGAGTTTACGGTTGGTGCGAGTACTGCCGACATACCTCTTACATGTGCCAGTTGCCCCGCAACGAATTGCTTTGCGATTTCAGATAAATTTCCTATTCCTTTGGGGTCGTAAAATTCGTTCTTATCGTCTTTCCAAAGGCTTTGATGTACGTGCATGCCAGAGCCGTTTATCCCGAAAACTGGTTTAGGCATAAAACTCGCATACAGACTGTACTTCATGGCTACTGTTTTTACGGCCGCTTTGTAAGTCATAACCCGATCTGCTACAGTCAATGCCTCATCGTATTCAAAATCTATCTCATGCTGTCCTGGTGCAACCTCATGATGGCTCATTTCAATCTTTATTCCCATGGCTTCTAGGTCGGAGACGACTTCACGCCTAAGGTCTGCAGCAAGGTCTCTGGTGGAGAAGTCGAAGTAGCCCGCTATATCGTGAGGCTCAGGCTTTTGGTTTCCATTGTTATTTTTGAATATGAAGAACTCAAGTTCTGGTCCTACCTTATACTTGAAACCCATCTCTGAAGCCTTTCTAAGCATCTTTTTGAGAATGAATCTTGGGTCTCCCTCAAATGGCTTACCTTCACTAAGGTAGACATCACACATAATTCTTGCAATCTTCCCATCCGTCCATGGGAGTATCGCATAAGTTTCTATATCCGGCATTAAGAACATATCGCTCTCGAAGATCCTTACAAAACCCTCTATAGAAGAGCCGTCGAACCATAACCCGTCCTCTAATACTTTAGGGAGCCTTTCCGCAGTTATCGCACACGTCTTGAGTTGCCCCATTATGTCTAAGAACTGTAGATCTACAAATTTCACATTTTTTTTCTTTATATCAGAAAGCATATTTTCTCTGTCCAAATTTCCACGCCAGGAGATAAATGATATACATATATATACTTTTTCTTAAAAAAGTTGAGTGAATGTTCAAATACCTGTGTCTTCTTCTCCTCAAGAATAGTGTGTCCTCCCATTACCCTTTAAACAAAAGGGCGATCGAAATTAATCAAAGCAGTAACGCCATGACTCTCGACTTGGAACTTTGAATTCCCCACTTCTGCCTCTTCACTTTTCTGCATCTTATAAGACCTTAAAACTACCTTGATGGATGATTGAAAAGCCGATCGATTCAATTTTTTATGTGAAAGCTTATATCTACATGATTCCCTTGCACGAGTTATAGAGGTGCGTTCTATGAGTCAACCAGGGTCTGAAGAACAGCTTACCCCGGCAGAAGTTTTGCAGATAGTAGGGAGGACAGGTGTGGCGGGCGAGATCACACAAGTCAGAGTAAGGGTGATGGAAGGGAGAGACAAGGGGAGGATATTAACTAGAAATGTAAAGGGCCCTATAAGGTTGGGGGATATACTGATGCTTCGAGAAACTGAAAGGGAAGCTCGAAAGATAAAATAGGTGTCGACGAATGCTCACTTCGAAAAAGTGCAACTTCTGTGGTAGGGACGTACCGCTAGGGAGGGGTACGATGTTGGTGAAGAAGGATGGGGCGATACATTGGTACTGCTCATCAAAATGCAGAAAGAATGCAATAAGGCTAAAGCGAGATCCACGTAAGTTAAAGTGGACTGCACATTATAAGAAAGGAAAGGAGTAATGAAGGATCGAACTTTAATTCTTATCAAGCCCGATGCTATCAGAAAGGGTTTGATAGGAGTCATTTTATCGAGATTTGAGAATGTGGGATTCAAGATCGTTAAGTTAAAGATGGTGAGATTGTCTGAAGAAGATGCAAAGAATTTCTATTCTGTGCATATGAACAAGCCTTTCTTCAAGAATCTGGTTCCGTTTATTGCATCTGGTCCAGTAGTCGCAGCGGTAATCGAAGGTGAAGATGTACGTGTAGTGACAAGAAAGATAATAGGTCCTACGAACCCAAAGTATGCCCCGCCAGGTACGATTCGTGGCGACTTTGGTACAAGCATAACAGAGAACGCTATTCATGCTTCGGACTCTCATGATAGCTTCTTGAAGGAATATGAGGTCATCTTCGGCAGCCAAGATTGATATAATTTTATCTCATAGACGTTCGAATTTTCAGCAAATCATTTAAAAGGGCTGGAAGACCCTATTTACATCCGACATTCTTAAGAGATGAGAACATGAACATCATAAGAGAGACCAAAAGCATCTGCCCCGAGTGCAACAAGGTTCTCCCAGCCACAGTATTTGAGAGAGACGGCAAGGTTTGGATAGAAAAGAGCTGTCCAGATCATGGTAAAGTAGAGGAGTTGTACTGGGGATCTTACGAAATGTATCAAAGGGCTAGCGGACATAGTATGAAGGGGAGGGGGATCGACAATCCCAACATTCAAAAAGAAGTTGTAAATTGTCCTTCTGATTGTGGCTTATGCAAAGATCATTTAACCCACACGACTTTAGCAAATATCGTTGTTACGAATAGGTGTGATCTGGCCTGCTGGTACTGCTTTTTCTATGCAAAAAGAGCGGGCTACATCTATGAACCTAGTTTAGATCAGATCAGAGAGATGGCAAGAAATCTAAGGAATCAGAAGCCAGTCCCTGGCAATGCTGTGCAATTGACAGGAGGCGAACCATGTCTTAGGGACGATATCATAGAGATCATAAAGATCGTAAAGGGGGAGGGCATAGATCATGTTCAACTCAATACGGATGGGATAAGGCTTGCAACCAATCCTACATTGGCCAGAAGGGTCAGGGAGGCAGGTACAAACACGATCTACCTTAGCTTCGACGGTTTAACTCCAGAGACCAACCCTAAGAACCACTGGGAGATACCCGCTATATTAGAAAACTGCAGAAGTTTAGAAAACTGCAGAAGTGCAGGGGTTGGGATAGTCTTCGTACCAACCGTTATCAAAGGTGTGAACGACCATGAAGTTGGGGGGATAGTCAAGTTTGCAGCAGAGAATATAGACGTAGTTCGGGGAGTAAACTTTCAGCCCGTATCTCTCACTGGCAGACTCACTAGGGCTGAGCGGGATAAATATAGGATAACTATCCCGGATGTGATAAAGAGGATAGAGGAGCAGACCGATGGAGAGATAGCAAAGGATGACTTTTACCCAGTACCCTGCACAGGTCCTGTAAGCGAATTTGTGGAGGCCCTGACAGGGAGGGTGCACTACGAGCTTTCTGTTCACTTTACGTGTGGAGCAGCCACTTATGTCTTCAGAGAAGATGATAAGTTGATCCCCATAACCAGATTCGTCGATATAGATGGACTTTTTGAATATTTGACAGAAAAATCAGAAGAGATAAAGAAGGGTAAGAATAGATACTGGGTAGCTATCAAGGTGCTATCCAAGCTCAGGAAGTTCGTGGATAAGGAGAAGCAACCCAAAGGACTGAACCTTTCAAAGATAATATTCAATGCTCTTTTGAAGCATAATTACAAAGAGTTGGGCAATTTTCACCATGAAGCACTTTTCATAGGCATGATGCATTTTCAGGACAAGTACAACTACGATATCGAGAGAGTGATGAGGTGTGGTATACATTATCTAGTCCCCGACGGTAGGATAATCCCATTCTGTGCTTTCAACGTCATTCCTGAATGGTATAGAGATAAAATCCAGAGAGAGTTTGGAGTTCCTATCGAGGAATGGGAGAAGAGAACTGGAAGGAAGATCAAGGACGACTTTTACATCAAGAGAAAGCAAGAAGTCATCGCTAAATGAATCGAAAATTAGACTTAATCAATTTTTGTGAGCCGGGGGCAGGATTCGAACCTGCGTAGAGCAGGTCTCTACACATAGAACCGTCTGCAGCCTGCCGCCTAACCGCTCGGCCACCCCGGCTTTCATTAAAATTTTACTTAGCAGATTTCGACGTGAGACAACAGCGCTATAAACTTTATGTGGCACAATACCTATGCAATTAAATGGAGATGATCACAAATCCATCCTTTCCCATCTTCTTTAACTTTATTACCCTGAAAGATGGATAAGTTAAGTCGACCATTTAGGAAGGGAGAGTATTGCCTATAGAATCGAAAGGAGTTAGAAAACATCTACTTTCAGACGTTATTGAGAAGCTTAGGCATGCTTACATCGATCTAGGCTTCAGAGAGGTCTACAATCCTATTTTCATCGAAGAGGGGGATATCTATAAGCAATGGGGTAGGGAAGCTCCAACTATACTAGATAGATGTTTTTACCTCGCAACGCTGCCTAGACCCGACGTAGGAATCGACCAAGACAAGCTAGACCTTCTCAAAAAGATGGGGGTTGCCCTCGAACCAAAGAAGAAGACCGTATTACAAAAAGTCTTTCACAATTACAAAAAAGGCCTATTCGATAGTGATGAGTTGATCACCAAACTCGCCGAGACTCTCTCGATAAATGAAGATAAAGCCTTGATGGTTTTGAGCACCTTCCCCGAGTTAAAGCATAAGGGACCTATTGCTACAAATCTGACCCTTAGGAGTCATATGACATCGGGATGGTTTTTAACTTTAAAAGAGTTTCAGGATAAAGAGCCTCTCCCAATCAAGCTCTTTTCTGTGGACCTCTGCTTCCGAAGGGAGCAAGCTTTAGATGCAACTCATCTTAGGTGCTACCATTCAGCTTCAAGCGTCGTTATGGATAGACAAGTAGATATAGAGTATGTGGAGCAGGTCATTAAAGGACTGTTTAAGCCTTTTGGAATAGAGGAGGTAAAGTATGTGAAGAAGAGGAGGAGCGCCAGCTATTATGAGAAGAATAGCGAAACTGAAGTCTTTGTGAGGGTGAAGGATCGAAAAGACTGGGTCGAAGTTGCAGACTTTGGAATGTATAGTAATAAGGTCCTTAAAAGGTATAGGGTGATGTACCCAGTCTTGAACTTAGGTCTGGGAGCCGAGAGGTTGGCTATGGTCATCTACGGCTTTTCAGATGTGCGTAAATTGGTCTATCCTCAGTTCTACGTTCAGTTAGAACTTTCTGATCGAGAGATCGCCTCTTCAGTAACTATAGATAAAGTCCCTCGAACAGAAGAGGGGAAGAGGATGCAACGTGCGATAATAGAAGGCTGTGAAAGATATGGGGATATGCCCAGCCCTTGTGAGTATACTGTATACGATGGAAAGATGCTTGGGAAGAAGGTAACAGTAAAGCTAGTCCAGAATGAGAAAGGAAAGAGACTCTTAGGGAGGGCAGCCTTTAACGAAGTCTTGGCCTATGATGGCAATATTCTTGGGATCCCTAGAAAAGATGAAACCCTCTCAAAGAGAGAGTTGATAAAGGCAGCGAGAGAGAGGGGGGTACAGACTGGAATAAGGTATATCGATTCTTTAGCTGCAGTCGCGGCTACTGATATAGAGGAAGCCGTAAAGTCGGGTAAGAAAGGATTTGTTATGAAAAGGGCGATGACGAGCACTGCTGGGGAGCTCAACATCAGAGTGAGAGAAGATGTGTTGAGATTTATCACAAGCAAGAACAAAAGAATAGACTTGAGAGGCCCTGTCTTTATGATGGTAGTAGCTCAAATAGAGTGATCTTTGAAGATCACGTGAATCTTGGACTACATTCAGATTACAAAAATGTAAATATACTACAATCTTAAACCTACGCACCATGGGGTTGCCTTTCTGTGAAAGATGAAAGTTCGTTAACATTTAGTACTCTTATGGAGAAGATGAAGGATTATCGCTCTCAGATAGAGAAGGCGATAAAATTAGAGTTAGAGCGTTATAAGGGATCTCATTTCTATAAACCTTTACGATACGCTTTAGAGGGAGGCAAAAGGATAAGACCCATCATCCTCCTACTTTCAGCGGAGAGCATAGGCAGAAGTGATGTTGAGCCTTTATCGGTAGCGATTGCTATAGAGCTCTTGCAAACAGAGTCTCTAATTCATGATGACATCTTAGATCAAGAGTTTTTAAGACGTGAAAGACCCGCCTTCCATATTAGATACGGTTTAGGTGCATCCATTTTGACTGCTGACTTCGTCTTTGGGATAATACTTGATATAGCTCTGAGGTACAAGGATAAGAGGGTTGGAAAAGAACTGTCATCGGTAGCTCTCCGTATGTGTGATGGTGAATTCGGCGAATTGAAGATCGACCCTAAAATCTATCGCTTGGGTTGGGACGAATACATAAACTTGATCTCCCAAAAGACTGCTTCACTTTTTGAGGCATCGGCAAAGATAGGCGGGATTATAGGTGGAGGGACAGAGGATGAGATAGAGGCTCTTTCCAGCTACGGTTATTTATTGGGTATAGCTTACCAGATACAAGACGATGCCCTCGATTGGGACAAGGAAGATAAGGTATCAAGTGCCTTGGAGATAGAGCAGAAAGGTCAGGACAAACTATCTTACCTAAAAAAGATGGCTGAGCTTTATGCAATGAAAGCGAAGCAGAAGTTAAATCTGTTGAGTGATACGAAGGCAAAGAAGCACTTACTCGATCTTGCTGATCTTATGATTTCATACCAATTTTAGATCATATGAACTACTATAATATTGGAATTAAGCTACTTAGAAGTTCTGAGATGTACCTTGATGCACCTGTAGCGACTAGCCCAGGGTATATGCCGAGAATTAGAGCAAGAATAGCGAGGATCATTATCGGGGCAAGCATAATTACCGATCCTTCCTTTGCATCCATCGTTTTTTCAGTAGGTTGACCATAAAAGACTCGCCTCACAGTCCATAAGCCATAGCCGGCGGTTAGTATAGAGCCCATTATTGCTAAAGATGTTATAAGGATGCGAATTGTATTCGGCCCGATAAGGTAGCTAAAACCTTGAAGAGCGGTATACATGGAGCCTGTGAATATGTATAACTCCGCCCAGAAGCCTATGATGAATGGAAAGCCCATCAATCCAAGGAAACCCATAAGCGTGGCAACTGCTGTATAGGGCATCTTTGGACCAAGACCACCAAGCTCTTTTATGCTTCTCGTCTTAAACTCATGTATTAAAACCCCCGAAACCATGAAGAGCACAGCTTTAGCTAAACCATGGCTCACGTAGAGTAGGACTGCACCAAGGACACCTATAGTTGAGACCGATGCTATGCCGAACAGCATGTAGCCCATCTGGCTTATGCTTGAGTATGCGAGGAGTCTCTTGATATCGTCTTGTGCAAGAGCCATGTAACCTCCATACACCATAGTTATCAAAGCCAGAAAGGATAGTATGAGCATGAATTGTGGTGTCTGTGCAGTAATGACTGCTGGAAAGCCTGTGTAGACGATCCTTATCACTGCATATCCGCCTATCCCTATCATAGCTGGGGAAAGAAGTGCACTTATGGGCGTCGGGGCTTCAGCGTGAGCATCTGGAAGCCATGTATGAAGTGGGAAGATCGCCATCTTGACGAATAAGCCCAATAAAATCGCTATAACAATGGCAAGTTGAGTACCTAGAGCGATACCCTCCATGCCTTGAGATATTTCAAATATGTTGAATGTGTTGGCTATGAAGCCTGTGGCTACTATACCAGCGAGTAGTGAGAGAGCACCAGCCTCTGTGAACATGAAGTACTTGAAGGCTACCCTCTCCTTTAGTCCAGTACCCCACACGCCTATCAAGGCCCAAGACGGTATCAGCATGAGCTCAAAGAACAGGAAGAAGGCGGCTAGGTTCGTCACAAGTACTGTCCCTATCATGCCTGCTGCGTAGAGAAGGTAAAGAGCAAAGTATCTGTCTAGGGCATGCTCATGCTCCATATACTTGATGGAGTATATGGAGATGACTGTACAAAGTATCGTTATAATCAAAGCGACGGGTGTACTGAGACCGTCTGCCCTTAAAGTGAAGTTACCAAGGCTAAAGGTTCCTATATCAGGAAGCCATGTATAAGATGCCTCAAGGGCTTCAAATGCAGGGTCTAGGAATAACTTCAATTGGACATAGCCCAACAGAATAGAGGAGTAAAGCAAGACTATGAAGGATATCCAGCCAGTCTTCTCTTTAAGGCGCTTACCAGCAACCAAAGCAACAACAGAGAAGGCAGCTGGTATGAGTATCGACTGCAGCAATATGAAGGAGTTATCTTCTAAGATCATCTTCACCACACCAGAGCTACAAACATCAGTATAATGATGAGGATAAAGCCAAGGATCATGCCGATGATGTTATAGTTCAGGACTCCAGTGTGGGTCCTTCTGAAGCGGCTACAGAAGCCTTTAGCAGCATCTGCCACCACATAGTTGAACTTATCTATCCCACTTTCCTCTATATGCTTCAAAGCCCATCTACTGATGGAAATAGTTGGGTAGATAAAGACCTTGTAGTAGAAGGCGTTTATGTACCATCTCCTAAACAGGAAAGTCCACAGTGATTTTAGCACTGATCTACTACCGACCAGCTTTACAGGGTCTACAGTACGCTTGACGTATAACCTATAAGCTATCCATGTACCTATAGCAAGCATCGTCAGAGATGCTACTATCGTCATCAAGACTGCCAACTCTTGTGGCAATGCTCCCTCAGCAGCTGATAGGGATACGGGGGAGAGGTGGTGTTCTATTTCTATAAACTTGCTCAGATAGCCCTCAAATGTGTGCTCCAGCCAGATACCGATACCATTGTACGGGAAGATACTGCCTATACCGAAAGCCAGTGTTACAGCGGCTAGGATAGCGTAGGGAACCCACATGACCTTTGGAGCCTCATGAACATGGTGACCTTCATCTTCCATCTCATGAATGCGCTCACTCTTTTTACCTAAGAAGGTCAAAGCGATCATTCTAACGCTGTAAAAGCATGTTATAGCAACAGTTATGGCTGCCAATATGAATATGAGTGGTTGACCAGCCAACAGAGTAGACTCTAAGATCATGTCTTTGCTCCAAAATCCGCTAAACAGTATAGGGACGCCCATCAACGAGAAGGCTGTCAAGGACATGCACCAAAATGTTATCGGCATCTCCTTCCTTATCCCACCCATATGATGTAGGAACCTTGACTCAACAGCATGGATGACTGCACCCGCCGTGAGGAATAAGGCTGCCTTGAATACAGCATGGCTCATAAGATGAAAGACGCCAGCCGTATAGCCTACGGCGAATTCGAGAGTTGTGCCAGCAACTCCAAGTGCGAGCATCATGTAGCCAAGCTGGCTGACGGTAGAGTAGGCGAGGACCTTTTTTATCTCATTCGAGGCCATAGCTTGTGTTCCGGCAACAAAGGCTGTTAAGACGCCTATCCAGGCAATTACATAGAAGAAGGAGATCATCTCAGGGTATACCGTTGAAGCCACATACATTATTGGGAAAATTCTACCGACAAGGTAAACTCCAGCATTGACCATCGTTGCGGCATGTATAAGTGCACTGACAGTAGTCGGGCCCGACATGGCATCTGGGAGCCACTCCATCAATGGAAGTTGAGCGGACTTGCCTATAGGGCCACCGAAAAAGAAGATCGCTGCTGGGACCAAGACCCACATGAATTCATGGGGCAAGTGCTGAACCTCTTCAAGTAGCCCGATATAGCTCAAGGTTCCAGTGAAGGCGACTATCATCAGGGCGCCCAACAGGAGGCTTAGGTCTCCAATTCTCGTTGCTATAAAAGCCTTCATCCCACAGTGTGAAGGGGGATATGCTTCTGGTGGCTCTCCAACCCAGCGCTCGATGTAGTCTTCCTTAGAGTCCCTGTACCAAAAGCCTATCAAAGCATAGCTACAGAGGCCTACCCCTTCCCATCCAAAGAGGGTTAAAATCAGATTTTCTGACATGACGAGGAGGACCATGCTCCCTATGAAGAAGTTCATGAAGAACCAGTACCGAGTCAGGCTTGGGTCTCCCTTCATGTAACCTAATGAGTAGATCATTATCAGGAGGCTTATAGATGCGATGACATTGGCCATAATTATACTGAGAGGGTCGATAAGAACGCCCATCTCGATCTTCGACAGTACTGGAAGGCCTTCCAAATCTATCCAAGGTAGGACCTCCCACTTAGGCAGCGCCTCAATATTAAAGAGGAGCGGGATGAGCATAGCAGCCATAAGGAAAGAGAGAAAGGAGAAGAAGACAGCGCCATAGTCCCTCACCTTAGGATGGATCTTTGCCAATATGGGGGTTAAGAGGGCGCCAACTAGGGGGAAGAGCCAGCACAACCAAGCTGGGAGTGTTTCTATTCCTATTGTAGGTGTTATTGCCTCCATCTTTCATCAACCCATCAATAATCCTAATAGCGATCTTGCAGCCACATCCGCAAAATTGATGATCTCGAATGGCCAGCATCCGACTATAACGGTTATCAAGCCCAATATGACTATAGGTATAACCATCAGGATCGGTACTTCATGAACTCCTTTAGCCTTTGGCTTTGGGTCTCTGAGCATTACGCGTTGCATCAGCCACAAGTAATATGCTGCAGCGAAGATACTATTGAGGACAACGATGCTTGTGGTGATGATCATAAAAGAGTTGCCCAGCACTGCGTAGCCTGCAAGTATTATGAATAGCTTACTCCAGAATCCGCTCAAGGGTGGAACACCGGCTAGCGTCAAGAGTCCTATTGAGAAAGATACTCCTGTCCAAGGCATCTTCTTCCCAACACCTTCCAACTCCATCAGGTCTCTAGTCCCAACTTCATGTATGAAGGAACCAGCACCAAGGAATAAGAGACCTTTGCCTACAGCATGGTTAAAGACATGAAAGATGGCACCCATGATGGCCAGAGCAGCTATGCTGTACCCACCAACTCCATAGAAATTTAAAGCGTATGCACCTACGCCGAAGCCGAAGATTATGTAGCCTATGTTGACTATACTGGAGTAGGCGAGAAGGCGCTTGATATCTCTTTGAAGAAGGGCCATAAAGTTGGCCACAGTGATCGTTATAATGCCAAACAGTATCAAGGTAGTCCCGAAGTTAAAAGCAGTCGGGATGAATATGGAGAATAGGACTCTTGCTATGGCGTAAACTCCGGCTTTGATAACAACCCCTGATAACATGGCGCTTATCCCGCTCGGGGCTGCTGGGTGAGCATCAGGAAGCCAGAAGTGGAAGGGTACTATAGAGGCAGTTACACCGAAACCCACAATTATTGTGGCGATGATGAAGTATGGCAGTTGAGGCGGGTAAGTCTCTAATGTTGGGATGATAGACGCAAGTTGGGAGATGTTCAAAGTTCCAGCCAAACCATAAAGGACCGATATAGCGTAAAGGGCGGTCAGAGAGCCGATGGTACTCATGATTAGGTACTTAAAGCTCGCCTCTATCGCTTCCCAGCGGTACTTCTTAAATGCGACTAAGGCATAGGAAGATAGGCTCATAACTTCCCAAAAAATGAATAGATTAAAGAGATCTCCTGCGAATGAAATCCCAACTAGACCCGCAACAAGAGTCATGAGCAAGGAGTAGTACTTATCGAGACCCGTGTCATCCTCCATGTATTTAATCGAGTATATCGAGATCAAGAGGCCCAGAAGGCAGAATATTAATGCCATAAAGATGCTGAACTGATCTACGAAAAAGTCTACACCGATTGGAGGCTCATAGGGGCTCAAGAAGTAGGTCAGTGGTCCTTGCCTCTGAACCTCTCCATAAACGCCTAATGCACTATACAGCGATAAGCCGAAAATTATGACGGCAACCGTCCCTCTTAACTTTTCGAGTTTTACAGCCTTACCCAAGAATTCTATTGTTGGCAGTATGAGAGCGCCTGCGAAGAGGATAATGATGGGTTGTAAAACTATCCAAGACTGAGGCATGATTCACCACTTCAACTTGTTGAGCTTTCTAAGGTCTGTAGAGCCGTAGAGCCTGTATGCTTGAATCACTAGCATCAAGGCTAGGCTGGCAACAGCAGCTCCGAGAACTATCGAGACTACAACGAAATACTGGGCGAGAGGTAATAACTTAGGATCCAGCAATGTGAAGGCTAAAAAGTTCAGATTTACGCTTGCTGTGATAATTTCAAGACCTATAACCGTTCTTACCATGTTCCTCCTTATAGCGATGCCGTAGAGCCCTACGATGTACAGAAGAATTGCAGTTACGACGTATAAGGTAAAATCGGGATTGCTCACAGCTCATTCCTCCTCCTCAAATACCTCCTCTACGTATCCTTCAGTGACAGATTCCTCAACATGAACTTTGGGGCTTTCGGCTCGAAATAGGGAAGAGAGGCCTACGATCGAGGCGAAGATGGCAAAGGCAAGGAAGATCGTGTCATAAAATCTATACCCCCAAAAGAGCGCAAATAAGCTGTCTGTAAATGGAGGCGGTGGGGCAGGAGCAGATACAAAAAACGCTATCGGGAGGATCAAAGGCATAAGAAATACGATAAAGAAGATAACAGCGATTGCACCAACAAACCTTCCAATCTGGGACATGTCCTCACCACTTTTTAATCGTATGTAGAGTCACCAAGATCAGAATCACGATTACCCCTGCGTATATGAGAATCTGAAAGACAGCAGCATAAGGGGCGTTGAGCATGACGAAGAGAAGAGCCACAAAGACGCTCATAAAGAGAAAGGAGACGACAGCATGAATAGTTCTCTTA
Organism: archaeon; assembly: GCA_024256285.1. GTDB lineage: Archaea > Thermoproteota > Nitrososphaeria > Nitrososphaerales > JACAEJ01 > HK02M2. The sequence continues at coordinate 23,919 of JACGUG010000005.1, read as the reverse complement.
AGTTTTATGGAAAGGAAGGCTGTAAATAGCATCAACCCGATAAAGATAAATTCATAGATTTCAGCCATAGAACCCACCGTCCACTCCTAGATGAAAAATTCTATGAATTTAAATTCTTTGTTTTTGATTTTTATCGAAAGGAAATCAAAAAGTTTAATAAAAAAGCCTTAAAACGTTGTATGGAGCTGAGGGGGATCAGCTATGAGTGCAAGTTACTTTGACTTATTGGCCTTGGCGATATACTTTATTCTCTCAGCTTTAACCCCTATAGGTCTTTACAGTGCGGGTTTACTCTTAGGTGAAAAGAAGCCGAGCGCAGAGAAGAATATGTCATTTGAGTGTGGACAGGTTCCGGTCGGAAGGGCACATATGAGGGTTACAGTACAATACTACCCTTATGCCCTCATATACGGTGTATTCACGGCTTTCGCGATCCTTATGCTGATCTCTGCACCTGGATTGGCTGACCTAGAATTGAAGACAAAGCTGTCCGGCCCGTTGGGACTCCCATTCATAGCGATAAGCGTATTGACCGTGGTGGCGATAGTCGCGTCTTATGCATTAAGGCATCTCAAGTTATGGAGGAGTTAAGATGCTCTCAAAAGTCAGAGAGAGGCTTATGAACATAAAATTTCTTCGAAGGATTCTGAATTGGGGGAGGGCATGGTCACTCTGGTCTGTACACTTAGAGACTGGATGCTGTGGTCCAGAGGATATGGGGAGGGCATGCGCGAGGTTCGACACAGAGCGTTTCGGCACTCTTCCCTTCCCAACCCTAAGAGAGTGTGATCTGCTATTTATCACAGGTTTGGTTACCAAGAAGATGGCGAAAAGGGTCAGGATGATTTACGATCAGATGCCAGACCCAAAGTATGTGATAGCTATAGGAGAATGTGCGGCTACAGGAGGATTCTACTGGGACTCTTACAGCGTTGTTCAGGGTGTCGACAGGGTGATACCTGTCGATGTATATGTGCCAGGGTGCCCTCCTAGACCCGAGGCATGGATCCAAGGGATAAAGATGCTACAAGAAAAGATCAAGAAAGAGGGGATCGATGAAAAATGAGTGAGAAGAGCATGGAAGATCGAGTTGTTGAGGACGTAAAAGCCAGCTTCCCTGATGATGTATTGGAGATCGATGTTCAGAGAAGGGGAAGAGTATCGATATCTGTCAAGAGGGATAGAATCTATGACGTAGGCTTATTCCTAAGAGATAAGCTTGGATTCGACCATATAGCCTCAGTTTCAGGCGTGGATTACATCGATAAGAAAGAGTTTGAAGTAGTTTATCATGCCTGGTCGATAGATAAGAAGATTTTAGCTGCTTTAAGGACAAGGATTCCAAGGGATAACCCAGTTCTCAAGTCCCTCGTTGATGTGTGGGAAGGGGCGCTTTATCACGAAAGGGAGACTTGGGAGATGTTTGGGATAAAGTTCGAAGGGCATCCAAACCTATCTCTACTCCTCCTTCCTGAAGACTGGGAAGGGATACCACCACTTAGAAAGGATTTCATCCTTCCTAAAAGACCTCAAGAGTAGAGGGGCGTCAAGGATCATGTCTGTTATGAAGTTGAGTATGGGACCACAACATCCAGTAACGAGCCACTTCAGGTTTATATTGGATGTTGATGGCGACGCCGTCTTAAATTTTGAATGGGATGTAGGGTATACTCATAGAGGAATAGAGAAGATGGCGGAGAATAGGATATATATCCAAAACATACCAGTTGTCGAGAGGATCAACAGCTACTGTGACGCCATAGGCACGACTCTTGGATATGTCGAAGTCGTTGAAGAGCTCACGGGTATAGAGATACCTGAGAGGGCAAAGTATCTAAGAGTTATTGCGGCGGAGCTGAATAGGATTGCAAGTCACCTATATGCTGTAAGCCTAGTTGGCATCTCTGCCGGCTTTGAGACGATGTTGATGTGGACCATCAATGATAGAGAGTTGATATTGGACCTACTTGTAAAGCTGTCTGGCCAAAGGATAACCTATACATATCCAACGATAGGCGGTGTGCGCTGGGATATGCCGGACGGGTTTAAGGAGGATGCTTTAAAGAGGCTCGACTACCTTGAGAAGAGGCTCGAGGATTATTATAAGATGATGGCTTGGAATCGTACGTTTCAGATGCGTTTTAAAAATGTCGGTATCTTAAAACCGTCAGATGCTGTAAAGCTGGGGATAGTCGGGCCTAACCTCAGAGCTTCTGGGGTGAAGGCCGATGTCAGAAAGGATGAGCCGTATGAAGTATATGACAGGTTCGACTTTGAAGTCCCCACAGGGAAGAATGGGGATTCCTTTGATAGAGCATCGATGAGGTTAAAAGAGATCGAACAGAGCATAGTCATATTGAGGCAGGCGTTAAAGGATATACCAAAGGGGCCTATAAAGGGTTCCCCTAAGGGTTCTAAGATTCCGCCAACCGCACCTCGAGGTGAGGCTTACAGTAGGGTCGAGTCGGCTAGGGGGGAGTTCGGTTACTACCTTGTAAGTGATGGGAAGAGCAAGCCGTATAGATTAAAGATAAGCACACCATCTTTCAGAAACCTTCCAGCACTACCACATCTATGCAGGAATGTACCCCTTGGAGATATACCTGTAATATTCATAACTTTTGACTATATACCTCTGGATGTGGATAGGTGATAAGATGCTAGGGTTAAGTTTTGTTGAGCTCATCGAACTTTTCATAAAGGTTTTGATCTTCCCTGGGACATTATTCTCGTTGCTGTTCTCTATAATCGTGATCTGGTTTGAACGTAAATTCCTAGCAAGAATGCACCTCAGAATAGGACCACTTCATGTAGGGCCTTTCAACCGATTGGGGCTCTTTCAACCTATTGCCGACTTCCTTAAACTAGTTCAGAAAGAGATAATAACTCCGAGTAGAGCCAATAAATTCCTCTACGACCTCATGCCTATGCTAGCCGCCTTCCTCTCTGCCCTTAGCATAGCCTTCATACCTTACGCTCTCGATCCGAGTGGTGGTTATTGGGTCATATTCTACACGCCACTGAGCTTGTTGGTGATTTTAGTGATATTAACGGCTAAACCATTCATAATGGTAGGGGCAGGCTGGGCGGCCAATAACAAATACTGCACAATTGGAGCCTTAAGAGCAGCCTTTCAACTGTTAGCCTATGAAATCCCGATAGTCCTATCGTTAGCCGGCATAGTGATAGCGACTAGGTCTTTTGACTTGGCTAGAATCGTTGAAGCTCAATCATCTGTATGGTTCATAATCCTCCAACCCATAGGTTTCATAGTGATCCTCATAGCGATGATGGCTGAACTCTTAAGGAGACCTTTTGACATACCTTTGGCGGAGCAGGAAGTCGTTTTTGGGTGGCCCACAGAGTATACCGGCGTCCAATTTGCACTTGTGATGGTGGCGGAGTACTTCGACTTATGTGTAACCGCATCCCTTATCACTATACTTTTCCTAGGTGGTTGGAGTGGGCCTGCAATACCGCTTTTACATGACATATCTCCAATGCTATCAGGGATATTCTGGTTCCTCCTCAAGATGGCAGTAATAACGGTGATCGTAATAATGGGAAGGGGCGTTTTCCCACGTTTAAGGATAGATCAGTTGCTCGAGTCTGGTTGGACTGTATTGATACCTCTTGCTATCATTCAGATACTCATAACCCTTGCTACAGCTCAATGGTGGCTACCACTTATAGGGGTGTGATGATTTGGTCCTATCTATCTTGAGGCCCTTCTTCCTAGGCTTGTATCATGTCTTCAAGAGAACTTTCACCGTTAAACATCCATATGAGACGCTAAAGCCACCTGAGAGGCATAGAGGGCGAGTAATGCTGAATATGGATAGATGCATCGGTTGTAATTCATGCGTCAATATCTGTCCAAATAAGGCTTTAACCCTCGTTGAATTCAATGGGCGAAAACTTCCACAATATAATGCTGGGCGTTGCTGCTTCTGCGTATTATGTGTCGATATATGTCCAGTATTGGCTCTCTCAATGACTCATGAGGTTGAATACAGTGTATACAAAAAGGAGGACCATATATACCCCCCAGATAGGTTTAGCCAACCCCCTGAGCCTATAAAGGGAAAGATAGTGACAGTGAAAACTTTGGATAAAAAGTTCGGCGTTAAGCATGGGTAACCATGTTGTGTCTTTAAGCTGAAATCGTTATGTGCAATTTACTACAGGTGAAATCCTAATACTCGCTCACCTGCAATGGTTTTTTTATAGTTCCATAGTAAGGTGTCAGACAAATGAAGGGAAAGCATGATGTTATAGTCGTTGGTGCAGGGCCTGCTGGCGCTTCGGTTGCAAGGAGGGTTGCTGAATCAGGCTTTGATGTACTCATCATAGATAGGAAGAGGGAGATAGGCCATCCGATACAGTGCGGTGAGCTTGTTCCAGCAATAGAAGAGTTCTCAAAGATTCTCCCGAAAGCAGAGAGGGCCAAAAGGCTCTTTAACTTGCCCCAATGGGTCATATCCAATAACTGCTCAAGGGGAGCGGTTCTCAGTCCATCAAAGAAAATTTATGAGTTTAAGTTCAATTCGAACATCATAGATAGAAGTAGATTTGATAAATGGCTTGTGATGAACGCTACAAAAGCCGGGGCAGAACTATGGACTTTCTGTAATGTGATTGGTGCACGAAATGGTGGCAAAGAAGTTTTGGTGAAGAAAGGAGCCAAGACCCTTAGACTTGAGACAGATGTTTTGGTTGCAGCAGACGGTCCATCCTCAAAGATGACAAGGGATGTTGGGCTAGGTTCAAACGACCCACGCAACTTAGGGGTAACGATAGAATGTTTGATGGGGGGAGTTGAAGTCGATCCTGATGTAGTCGAGGTCTACTTCAGTAACGAGTATGCACCAGGAGGCTATGCATGGATAATCCCCAAGGGAGAAGGTATGGCAAACGTTGGACTTGGTATTAGAACCTCCTTTTCTGAGAAAGGGGTATCTGTAAAAGGATATCTGAATAGGTTCATCGATAAACATCCTATCGCCTCGAAGAAGTTAAGAAAAGGGGCGATTCTATCTACGATGGGTGGTTTAGTTCCACTTGGAGGCCCTCTTCCAAAGACTTACAGCGATAATGTGATAGTTGTTGGAGATGCTGCTGGTCAAGTCATGCCAACGAATGGCGGTGGAATTCCTACAGCAGTCATATGTGGGGACATAGGTGGAGAGGTGATCGTCAGCAAATTAAAAGGGAAGAGTAGTTTAGTTCTTTATGAGGAAGTATGGAGAAAAGAGGTAGGCAAAGAGCTCGATAGAGGTCTTAGAATAAGGAAGATCATGGACATAGCCATGCAAAGCGATAGAATTACTGAAGAGGTTTGTAGGATTTTTGGTGGTAGAATCATAGAATCTGCTCTTTACGGTCGCCTACCCGTACCTTTGAGTGTCGCATATAAGACGGTTGAGAGGCTCAGCCGCTCCTTAAAGGCTCCATCATAAATTAGGATATGGAGCTCAAGACATGCGATCTATTGGCTATATGAATGAAAACCTTTTTGATAAGGGTTGAACTATGTGAATTCGAAAGATCTATGAGGGTGGCATAGGCATGAGTATCAAACGATCTACCCGAGGTAATAAAGCGACGTCTAAGTATGAAGTCGAGCTTATCTCCATAGAAGATAGGGACAAGTTGATGGAGAAATATAGTGATCGTTTCCTTTACGAGGAGAGGGCCGACATATATGGATGTTGCATCAAGCTCTTGACTGATATCAAATATGTGAAGGAACGTTGGGAGGAAAACTTTTACCCCATGTCTGCTCACGTTCGTTCTCACGGAAGGCTCATCGTCACTGAAGAAGAGGGTGAAGAGCTGAAGGTTGTTTACGATCAACTATCAAGAACGGCATTTTTAATAAACGTTGACTACTATGGCTGGATAAAATCCATCGCACTGAGCGTCGCTAGCGACATACTGGAAGATGAACATGGAATCAATTCTGTTCACGGCGCATGTGTAGACATCGAAGGTCGAGGCATATGTCTGATCGCACCTCCGGGTACTGGTAAAACGACGCACACCTATGGGCTTCTTAGGTTGAAGGGCGTCCGTGCCATATCTGACGATTGGTTCTTTGTTCGTTTCTTAGCTGAGGAAAACGTTGCTTTCGGCTCTGAGAAAAATTTTTACATCCAAGCAGACATAGCGGAAACTTGGAGAGAATACAAAAAGCTCGTCGATAAAGCAGAATTTGATGCTAAAGGTAGGGCGGTCGTCAACATTAGGTGGATCGTTGGAAAGGGGAAGATACTGCCCATGACCACATTAAGGACAGCCATTCTACTAAAGCGAGACCCAGAAGACGATACGATCGTTAAAAAATTAACGCCCGATGAAGCCACTAAATATATGGAAGCCGTAGATTTTAGTAATCCTCACTTGCTAGTGAAAGACGAGCGGAAAAACAATCTTCGAAGACGATTTTTCAAAGAGTTCTTCGACCGCCTTGAAGTCTACCTTTTAAACGCCAAGTTGCCAGTCATCGAAACCCATAGGGCAATAAAAGAAGAAATCTTGAAGATATAGCAACCTTGCGATGAGCCTTAAAATTCGTGAAGAGTTAAAGAATTAACAGAACCCTCACATCGATTAAGATTTCAGATTTAACGCCGTCATATTATGACCGAAACATCAACGAAACTTGGGAGATTCATTCACGAATGGCTGGAGCATAAAAGCACCTTTTGGGCGAAGTAACCTTCCCCTTCTTTTTCAGACTTCTTATGATCTTGGAGACTTCGTCTTGGGCGAGACCAGTAATCTTTGCAACATCTCCAGGTCTCATGGGTTTTCCCGCTTTTTCCATAGCTTCAAGTACCATCTGCTCCTTTTCTTCCAAATTTTCCTCCTCCAAAATTACTCGGTTAATTAAATTAAAGTAGTTTATAAAATTATTATGAATACGACAATAGCAAAAAATCCTTTTATCTTTTGAAATAGCTTTTAGAAGTGTCTTGAGTTATAGGGCGTGTTTAAAGGTGGAAGATGAATATGACCCCGTGAACTTATTAAATAGGGCTATAAATCTATTGATTCCTAAAAGATAATGAAACTAGTTTTGTCTTCAATCCTATACGTTTAGCGCTCTAGTGCTTGGTTGTCTGTAGAGGATGGCTTTTATCGACATGTCTACTCCATGCCTTCTAAGAATGCCCTGACATTTTTACCGAGGACTCTATGGTTGTACCCTCCCTCAAGGACAGCAAACACCCGTCCTCCGCATTTTTTCTCTGCATGTTCCTTTAGAATCTCACCCATCATCTTGTAGTCCTGGGTGCTGAGCATGCCTCCCCAATCGTCTTGATGCCTATCGAACCCTGCTGAGACCGATATTATGTCGTAGTCCTTCTGGGATCGGAGATACTCGTCCAACGCTTCTAGGCTGTTGCTTAGGGGCAGATGGAGATAGGACACTGCAGGTACTCCTCGAAATATGTTGTCCGTTCCGTCTCCAAAGTGGAGGTCGAAGTCGACGATGATTACGTTCTTTATGCTCCCATGCTGTAGTAATCTCTGCACGGATATAGCTATGTTGTTGAAGTAGCAGAACCCCCAGCTCGAATCTCTGCTTGCATGATGCCCGGGCGGCCGTATCAGCCCGAAGGCAGGCTCCCCGCCTACAGCCAGCTCAGCAGCCTTTATGGCGCCTCCGACCGCTAGTAAGGCAACTTCGTAGATAGCCTTGTTACTCCTCACGAACCTTATATGGTTGGACGTATGTATCAAGCTTACGTCGTCTTCAGATGCTGGTCTTGGTTCAACGACATCGAACCGGCCCTTTAAGGCGTCTCGGATGCTCTCGATCCTGCCTGCCTCAGCTGCAGGGTCGTGGGTGTAAACATCACAGTAGCGCTCGTGGTAGACTACCTTCATGGTCACTGGGAATGAAAGGTAGCATAGTTTAAAAATATTATAAAAGTTGAGATATGGTGCATCCTTTGGTTAGTAGGCGGGCTCGCGGGGATTCGAACCCCGGACCTACAGCTTAGGAGGTTCGGCCAAAAGTCTGCCGCGCTTTCCAGTCCTCATATCCGTGCTGCGCCACGAGCCCAAATTATTAAACTCATCCAAAGATTAAAAAATCTTGCTCATGTTCAAGACATATTTTTATATTGGAGAGAAGAAAGGTTACAACTCCCTTGGATTTATGAAGTAGCGAGTAACGTACCTAAAAGGATTGAACGAAGATTCCTTTAAGATTTCGAAGTCTCAAAATTGAGCGTAAAATCCGTAAACATACAGTTGACTCCTTTTCATGGAAGTTTCTCTGCAGGCATTTAAGCGATAGCAACTGGAGAAAATAATGAATTTGGGCTTGAATTTTTCCTTAGTCATAAGCGTTAGAAAGTTTATATGTAATTTAGACGACTGTCCAGAAGATAACATGCCCTACTGTAAAAATTGTGGAGCGGAGTATAGTGAGGGAGCAAGATTTTGTCCTAAGTGCGGTGCTCCTGTAGCTGGATATGAACGAGAGGAGTGGAAAGGACCCAGGGATGAGTGTTTTGGTGAGAGAAGGGGCAAAAGAGACTATTTAGGACTGGTCTCCTTTGGCATCTTCCTCTTGATAGTGGGATACATCTTCTTCACAAACCCATGGATCCCATCAGATTTCTTCATTTGGATTGAGAATCTGGGGAAAGGAGTCTTCAAACCATCCATTGGGCTGATAAACGTCTTCGCCCTCTTCCTCGCTTTGATAGGCGTATCCAACTTCATTATAGCTGGCATAAGGGTTGCCCTAAGACAGCCCTGGAGAAGGCCTCTAAGTGGTACTCTTACAGGGGTTGGCTTATTGTTATTCGCCTATTTTGTCAACCTCTACGGTCAGGACCTTCTGACATGGCAAGTCGCTCTGGTACTGGGGATCGTAGTCATCGGTGTACTAGTAATCGTATATGGTGTCATCGTATCTTACATCAAGAGAAGGTAAAGAATTATGAGCGATAAATCGTACCAGAAAAGGATGCTTGGAATCAGGTCGAATAGATAGCAGAAGAGCTTATATGCCTCACTATGTCAACGTATTCGAGAAGGATGGTAAAATATGCTATACTGTGAAAAGTGTGGGGCTGAGATAGAGGAGGATTCGAAGTTCTGCTCTAAGTGTGGTACGCCTGTAGCTGGATACAAAAGAGAAGAGCGGAAGGGACCTGAATGCTTCGGCTGGGAGCGTGGTGGGGAGGTATGGGGGATTATAGCGATCGGAGTTTTCTTAATAGGCCTCGGGATACTATGGTACCTAGACTTGTGGTGGCCTGGAATCCTCTTCTTGATAGGGGTAATGATCATCATAGGTGGGATTCTCCCCTATATACGTGGAGGACGAAGGGTGAGACGCTCTGCTTCACCGAAGTAGAGCAGAAAAGTAGGATTCTAAAAAGGTCGATCATCTGATCAACCATGAGGATTCTCTTCGTAGAACCGCCTAAAGATTTTTGGTTCGTCATGGGAGAGTACCTCCCACCTCCCTATGGAATCCTCCAACTCGCAGCATTCCTTGAAAGCAAAAACAAAGACGTGGAGATAGGGGTACTCGACTGCCAAGCTGAGGGATTGGATTGGAAGGGGTTGGAAAAGCGCATAGAATCTTTCGATCCTGACGTATCGGCTTCCAGCGGGCTTGCAACTTGTAACACTTACGCTATTCTTCGAACTTGTGGCACTGCTAAGAAAGTAAAACCGGACATTTTAACCATAGTCGGAGGCCAGCATTTCACTTTTTTGGCTCAAGAAAGTCTAGAAAAGTACCCTGAGATAGATGTGATCGTTCGTGGGGAAGGAGAGCAGACACTTGTAGACCTGATTCACACTTTGACCGAAAAAGCACCTTTATCACAGATAAATGGCATCTCGTTTAGGCATGATGGTAGGATTCTACACACCCCTCAAAGACCTTTGATCAAGAACTTAGACGACTTACCTTTTCCTGGCTATCACTTCGTTGAAGATTTCATTCATAAATACCACTTCACCATGATGGCTGGTTCAAAGACAGGGTATGCTTTGATTGAAGGATCGAGGGGATGCCCACATCGTTGTACCTTTTGCACACAGTGGAGGCACTGGAACGGTTTGTGGAGGGTTAAATCCCCAAAGCGAATCGCAGATGAAATGGAGTTCTGTTATAGGAACTACGGGATCAGGTTTCTTTGGTTAACGGATGACAATTTCGGCATTAGCAAACATATGGAGGATTTATGTAATGAGATAATTCAGAGGGGGTTATCAGACGACATAATGTGGTTTTTCCAAGCCAGATGTGACGATGTTGTGAGAAATCAAGAACTTCTACCCAAGATGAGAAAAGCAGGAAACATGTGGGCCCTTTTAGGGGTAGAAAGCCAAAGCAGATCGACTCTTGAGGCATTTAACAAAAAGATCGATCCTGAAGAATCTGAAAGAGCCATAAAATTGCTGAAAAAGAGCGACATATTTGCCCAAGCAACTCTTATAATCGGAGAAAGAAAAGATTCTGCTGAATCAATAGCGGGTTTAAGAGAGTTCGTGAACGATTTAGACCCTGATCTGGCCATCTTCATGATACTTACACCTTTTCCAGGGACAGAGTTGTATGAAGAGGCTGAACTGAAGGGATGGATCGAGGATTACAATTGGGCGAACTACGACATGGTTCACGCCATAATGCCCACAGAGAACTTATCGAGGGAAGAGGTGCAAGAAGAACTTTATGAGTGCTACAGGGCTTTTTACGGGTCTATGAAGAGGAGGTTAAAAGGCATCTTCTCTACGAATAAGCTCAAAAGAAGGACTTATAGATACTTGGCAAGTCAAGGTCTCATGGGACAGTTAAGAAGTCTGTTTTAAAGAGATTTCCATGTCCATGAAAATTTACCACTACCCTGATCTTTTGTTACTAATAAGTGTGTCATTTTTTGGACTTTTTCTTACAGGGATTCTTGCAATCTCCCCACCAGCAACTCAGGATCTTCCGTTTCGGAAACCAGTAATCGGCTCAATTTTTGGACTGATCTGCATCTTAGGGATAATGGCTGTTTTTTCCCCAAGAAAGTGTTCTCAGATATTTTATTGTGAGAAGGAAGAGGGTTCGAGTAGACACAGTTCTAAAGAAGGCATAGTTGCGTTTAACAATACTTCCTCTATTTTCGGTCTTAAGATCGTACATGGACACCATCCTAACTGTGAAAACTTTTCTGCTCACGAATTTCAGATAGGGGATAAGACCTTTTGTACCGGATGCGCAGGATTGCTCTTAGGAGGGCTGATAGATCTCTTCGGAACCATCATGTATTTTTCTAACAATTGGCAAATTGAACAAGAAAGTCTTTTCTTCATAGGTATCGGGATTATGGGAGTTGTCTTTGGCTTACTCACTCCCTTGTTCAATGTCCGACGAACGATCCTCCGCCTTTCTCTAAACGCCTTCTTCATCTTTGGAATGTTCTCTATCTTAATAGGGGCCGACACGCTTGGTCAAAGTTTATTCATAGATTTGTTTTTGATTTCATTAAGTGTCTTTTGGCTTTTCACGCGTATATCCCTCTCTCAATGGAATCATAAGAGAATCTGTCATGCCTGTAGAATCCGGTGTGAATTCAGTAGATGTCGGCATTAGATGTAAGTTAATCTGAAGGAGCTAGTGGCGGTTTCTTCTGCACATATCTATAACTTCTTTGAGTCCCCAACCGTGTGAGCAAGTTCTCTCTCACCAATTCTGCTAGTGAGTGGGATACCGAAGTCCTGTTATAATGGTACCCTCGCCTTGCCAATTCATCGTGCACATCACTCAATCTCTTAGGCGTGGAGAACCAGCCCTCAGCCCATAGGTCTTCGATCAACCCTCTACAGGTTAGTGCACCTTTAGACTTTTTTGGTACTTCAGATTTGATTTCAGGTACAGTGCTAAGGCCTGAAAGCACGCTCTCGATGGTTTCCTTGATCTTCGTCTCTTCACATTCTATCTCTACTTCCCAGCTCCCTTTCTTCAATCTTATCCTCACTATGCTGGGTCTGTCTGACAAGGCCCTCAACCATATTGTTTATTGTTGTACAATTTGTAATTGCACAACATTTATTAACCCCATCTTGCTCTATATTGTTGAACAACATGGGCAAGCAATTAAATCTTCCGCTTACTGATAAAGTTTTACCAGATACATCGTCAATAGCCGAAGCTATCACGGATAAATTGTTCTCAAACGTCAAATCATGCGTCTTAAAGCTCACAGGAAAGAGGATAATCTTTAACGCCGACAATTTCAACATGAGGCCTGTTGGAGGATGGCCTTCAAACGAAGTCGTAGAAGTAAGAGAGTTCCCAGCAACTTCTCAGCCGACAGTATTGTCAGCCTTTGATTCATCTTGCATCCATATCGCCGATGTCGAAGACGGGGTAATCTATGCAGCACGTGTTGCGGCTATCTTTTTTTACGACCGCAAGCCTCAGAACCATGTGAGGATAGGGCCAATCATCTTCTACTTGAACGAGCAGAATGTTGGTGATTTAATAGGAGAGGGTTACGAAGACGATCGGTTCTCGAGGCTCGTTCTATTGGAGGACTCTATGGCCCAGGCGATGATCAGGGTGAGGCTTGAGAGGAGTTTTGTGATGGAGTTGGCCCGTAGCTTATCAGAAGGGATCATAATGATCGATGGTTCGCTCAGGAATTCCATCTTCGATATAGAGGGTTCCAATCTCTTAGATATTTTAGATTTAGCTAAAAGGAACGGCAATAAAGTCATCGGCATTTCAAAATCTTCAAGACACAGAATCCTGAACAGACTTTCAGGAGAGCTCTATTCATGTGGTAAAAGCCCAATCTACTCAGATATTCACCGATCGATAAGCCCCATATTCAGAGGGGTTAAAGGTAGAATCCTACTTGTCAAGTTCACTGATGACGGCTTGGTCTTTAGGGTAGATATAGGCAACTTTGACCCTGACACTTTCAAGGATACGCTCTCAGGGGTAAGGTACAACGACTGCTTTTTTGGAGGATATCCAGAGTCTTTAAGGCTTGCTCACCATCTCTCTATATTCACTCGTTCAGAAGATACGTCTATCAAAAGTTACCTCTCCAAAAAAGTTGACATAGTAGAGCTTCCAGCAGAAGACCCGCGTAAAATAGCACTAGGTAGCCTGAAGATAGGCTCGTTGAGAAAAGGTGCATTCAGATGAAGATCCTTGAGAAATCTGGGAATGAGATTCTTCTTTTGGCACTACCAAGTGAGGGAGTATCACGTGGCGAGTACATTCTTATCGAAGATGAGGCTCAAGAGAGATGGATGGTGGTTCAGGTTTATGACGAATCTTATCTAGACTGGTCAGAACTTGTGAACGATCTGGTTAGGGAGGAAATTCTGAATACATCCGCTAAAAGAATCGAGCGAGACCCTTTAGAGATCAAGACTATTTCCTACCTGATCAGAGATATGAAGTTGCTAAGATGTAAGATCAGGGGGGTTGTAGAGGGTGATAAGTTAACCCCAAACGTTTCTTGGCTTCCATCAAGAGTAACATCGAAGGTTAAGAAGTTATCGATAGCTGAGCTTTTTTCTCTGGCAAAAAGAGAGGGCTATAGAATAGTACATATAGGTAGCACAAACAGTGGCGAGGGATTTCATATTCATGCTGAGGCCCTCGATGGTAGGCTTAACATAATTACTGGTAAGAAGGGGACTGGAAAATCCCATTTGGCCAAGCTGATCGTCAGCAAGCTAGCAGAGTATGGGGCGTATGTGATCGTCTTTGATCTTAATGATGAATACAAAGGCATAGGATGGAATAGGGATGGGAAGCCGAATTCCATAGCCGATAAAGTAGTAAACCTTGTGCCAGGGGAGTCTTTGCGCTTCACTTTAGAATACATCGGCTTGTCAGGGATTGCGAGTATGCTTCAACATACACTAGATATCCCTGGAGCTTCATTACGTGAGTTCGGAAGGATTTGGGAATTTCTGAAGGCTCAGGGCTCAGTGACTATGGCTTCTCTTATCAACGCGATTCAGAAGTGGAGGTGCAACGAGTTTGTCAGGGATGCTTTATTCTCAAGGTATCACACAATGCTATCTTCCAATTTGTTTTCAGATGAGGGAGAAAATTCGATAAGATTTGAGGGCCTGTTTTCCAGACTTAAGAAAGGAGGGGTTTTCATAGTATCTCTTAGCCGTCTCCAACCTCAAGTGAGGAAGATGGCTGTGGAACTCATATTGGGTAAGATGGTCAACCTCCTTGGGAGGGGCAAAATCCCACCTATCTTTTTATTTGCAGAAGAAGCGCACCTCTATCTTAGGGAGACGTACTGGGATGATATCGTCACGAGGATGAGACATTTTGGCATATTCACTACATTCATAACCAACCAGCCAGATGTAATAAAGGACTGCATCTATAGACAAGCTGATAATCTTTTCATATTCAACTTCACAAATGATATCGATCTTGAGGCGATCTCTCGTGTCTCTACGGCAGATTCGGATACGGTAAAATCCATTGTAAAGACGTTACCTCCAAGGACCTGTATGGTATTGGGAAAGGCTGTCAATGAGTTACCAGTAATCGTAGAAGTAAAACCGACAGACATGCTCACATTGGGAGAGACGAATCTCTTCTTCAAAGACTATGTTAAAGATAGTCCAAGGATAAAGTTGCTTGACTAACGTAATATATTTCGACAAAATTTAATTATTCATAGCCATAAATCTAGACTTGATGGATTCTGATAACGATGAAATTCTTGCAAGGATAGCTGGAAATGTTGTAGCAAGCCCAAACCCCTGCACCGCTTTAAAAGTCTGGAGGAAGAGGCTCAACATCAAACAGATTCAACTTGCTAAAGAGATGGGGGTCTCCCCCTCTGTCCTGAGCGATTATGAAAGTGGAAGGCGATCTTCACCCGGTGTCGGCTTTGTGAAGAAGTATGTGAAGGCACTCATAAAGCTGGACAAGACACATGAGCGGATTCTTGAGAGGAATTTGGTGCCTAAAGATAAGTCTACAATAATAGCCATAGGGGAATTTAAGAGGCCTGTTCGTGCAAGTTTGATAGCCGAGATGATAAAAGGCAAGTTCTTGAGGGTGAAGCGTATCTCAACTCAGAGATCTACGGTTACACCATCCTAGATAGCATAAAAGCGATATACACTCTTTCGGGCTTTGAGTTTTATAGAATCTTCGGTGCTACTACAGAGAGGGTTCTGGTCTTCACAAAGGTAGGTCTAGGTAGGTCCCCCCTCGTCGCGATCAGAGTTTCACAATTAAAGCCTAAAATGGTTGTTCTTCACGGCCCAAAGGTAGTCGATCCCTTGGCAATAGACCTTGCAGAAAAGGAAAGGATGATCTTGGTTCTATCATCTTTGCCTAGTGAAAAGTCGTTCTTGGATATTTTAGGTAAATTATAATTGATAAAAAAGTATTTGAGGGACTACTCAACTGTAAAGAATTGGCAAGTGATGTTGCCCTTAGCTCTAGAAGTGATGACCTATCTTCTAGTTGTATTTTCTATCGGACTGATAGCTCTAAAAGCTAAAGCTGTAGATTTTGGAGGCGCCATAGCTTGCATCTTGATAGGTTCTCTGATCCTGATCGGCGGGGGTTGGTATTGGTTCATAATAATGATCATCTTCTTTGTAGTCTCCATCCAGTTCACAAGATTGAGATATAACTACAAGGAGAAACTTGGCTTTGCTCAAGAAAAGGGAGGGGTAAGGAGTTGGCCCAATGCCTTGGCAAATGGTGGAGTTGCAGCCATCTTCGCAGTCACGGAATTCTTATTTGGTGGAGGAATTTATGGGGTGGCTTTTCTTGGTGCGATGGCTTCAGCCACGGCAGATACCCTAGCTACTGAGATAGGTTTATTGAGCAAACAAGAGCCCAAACTTATAACTAACTTAAGGAAGAGGGTTCCGATCGGTACATCGGGTGGCGTTACTCCGATAGGGACTATATCTGCCTTTTTTGCATCATTTTTCATCGGAGCAGTGGCAACACTCCTTGGGATGGTTGAGGCTTCACCCATCAAGGTCTTGACTATAGTAACTGCAGGAGGCATTATAGGGTGTATCGTAGACAGCATCCTTGGTGCTATGATTCAAAGGATCGGTTTATGTAAGGTCTGTGGGAAGACTACCGAGAACTTAAGACATTGTGGTAAGCCCACAGAGAGACTAAGAGGTTTCAATCTCGTGGACAATAATGTAGTGAACTTCCTCTCTACCCTTAGCGGTGCTATCTCATCTATAACTCTCTTTACTCTCATCTAATGAACAATTATAATGTAAAAGCTCTAAGAGGTATTCAGAGAGGTCTTTAACAGAAATCCTCTTCTGCTTCCATGTATCTCTATCTCTCACAGTTACAGTATCATCATCTAAGGTCTGATAGTCTGTCGTTATGGAAAATGGTACACCTATTTCATCAGCCCTTGCATACCTCCGACCTATGGAGCCAGAATCGTCGTATATCACATCGATCCCTCTCCTCCTCAAATCTTCTAGTACTGCCAGAGATTTTTTCTGCAATCTTTTCTTTGATACCAATGGGAATACTGCTGCTTGAATAGGGGCAAGGCATGGAAGAATTCTCAGTACGACCCTTCGCTCTTCTTTCTCCCAGTACGCATATTCGAGTGTAGCATAAATCAGTCTCTCTATCCCAAAACTTGGCTCTACAACGTGAGGGATAAAACGCCTGACCTTCGTCTCTTCTTCCACCTCAACAAATTCAACTGCATCCATAGGCAATCTACACCCCTCGACCACTACCGCTCCAAGATCTTCGATCTCCTTTTTCACATCCTCTGGGTTCATCCCATGTAACCCTTTCAGTATGCCACTGACCTTATCTGGGAAGGCCTTCCAGATCTTCTTTGCATCGATGTTCATCTTCAGACGCTTAACTTTGATTGGCTCTTTTAGTTGCACAGAAATAGAGAGGTCGACAGAGCTCTTCTTCATATGAGAGCTGAGGTCATAATCCGTTCTGTAGGCATGCCCAGCCACTTCGACCCACCCGAACTTATCGAGGAGAACTTCATGATCGTAAGTCTGGGCAGAATAATGGGCTCTCTCTCCAGGAAGTTTTGCATAAAACCTCTGTTGATCCTCGGGTATACCGAGTTTTCTTAAGAATTTCTTTGACAGTACCATAAAGTATGCAAGCCACTCCTGTTTTATCACTCCTTTGTTCAGAGCTTCTTTGACAGTCATAACAAGGGGCTCTTCTATACCCTTTGCGACTGTCTCCTCTGGCAGTATCCTCAGCTCTTCATCTTCTACTTGGTCTAAAAGATGACAAGCAGGGTCTGATGGATCGAAGAAGAACTCCACTTCCATCATAGAGAACTCTCTGAGCCTTATCACGCCCTGCCTTGGCGAAATTTCATTCCTAAAGGCTTTCCCTATCTGCGCTACACCAAGAGGCATCTTACCTCTCGATACTTCATAAAGGCGCTTGAACTCTGTGAACATACCTTGAGCTGTCTCAGGGCGCATGAACCCTTCATTCTCGCTGTAGGGTCCTATAGTCGTTCTGAACATAGTTAGGAAATGCCCTACATCCCATTTCGTGTTACCACATTCTTTGCACTTAACATCTCCTTTGTTCAACTCTTTCTTCATATCCTCGATACTCATCCTTTCTGGGACATGGCGACCGAATTCCATCAAAAGATGGTCTGCTCTGAACTTCCTATGACATTTGGAGCACTCTGCCATGGGGTCTTTGAAGCTCTCTACATGGCCTGATACTTCGAAGACCGTGTAGGGGGATATCAAAGGTGTATCGACCTCGGTAAAGTCATGCCTGTAAACGAAATAATCCCTCCACAATCTGATGATCTTCTCCTTGAGCTTCACGCCAAGTTCTCCAAAGGATAAGAATCCGCTTACGCCGCCATAGAGCTCTAGAGCTGGCCAGAAGAATCCTCGCCTTCTTGCCAATTCTGTCAACTTTTCAGCTTTACTTTCTTTTGTCAAGTTCAACAGATTTCTTGGCGAGATTCCCTCTAATATAAATTAAGCCCCCAAAATGGTGCTTTAATAAACGTCTCCCAACTTATTGGGGCGGGTTGATAGCCCCTAACACCTTATTTTTGGAAGTTATATCAGTTTAGTCTAACCTTTGTACTTACTTTCTAACTCAATCTTGACTAATCGTCTTAACAACAAAGTTCTCCTAGCTTCGGATTCAACTTCGTCAATTAGCTTTTCCAAATCCCATGCGGAATCGAAAATCTCTAATAAATTTGCAGCAAAGTCTTCAGCTTTCTCTTCTTCGGTCGGAAGTGTAGGAAATGAAGGTTTTGATTTTTTACCTTTGTATATCTCCCCTAAAGTGGTTATTTTACCTTCCTCTACATCTTTGACTATGTTATCCATGGTTCCGATAGATTTATCAAATTTATCTTGTATCTCTGACAGTCTTATTTTCCATTCAAAACTTCTTCAGGCATTACTCCTTCAAGCAAATTCATTTCCTTCCAAAGGACATCTACTTCAAATTTAAACCATCCTATAGTACTCTGACGTATTGATGGAATGGCTGCAGTAAAAGCCTTGAAAAGAGACGCTCGCTCTTTAGACCTTTCTTCAAGTAATTTTTCGAGTTCGTCTAGAGGATTGGTTTTTGACATTCTACTCCATTACATATTAAACCTACTTTTCAATAATATATTAAATGAACAACTATACCTTAGCTTACCCTAGTTTACCTACCATTAAGACTGTCTTACCATAAAAAAATAAAAAAGGTTGTTATTGCGTCACCCGAAACACCCATCTAGATCGACACAGCCTGATGTTGGGTTTGGGGTTATGTTATAAAGTTATGATTACTTTTCCTCTTGCGTGTCCTTTTCCGACATACCGATGAGCTTCAGCAATTTCATTCAGCGGATAAACCCTATCTATTACAGATGTTATTTTTCCGGCCTCAATAAGATCCCTGAGGAAAATTAGATCTTCCTTGCTGCGTTTCCCCCACATTGGAATCATTTTTTTACTACTGGTCATTGAAGTCCAGTACTTTTGAAGAAGCAGCTTAGGCCCGTAAGCAGTTGTAACATATATTCCTTCGGGGGTTAAGGCGTTCTTACATTTTGAAAACGAGTTTTTAGCTACTACATCGAAAATAAGATTATAACTCTGATCCTTTTTTGTGAAATCTTCCTTTGTATAATCAATAACCTCGTCTGCTCCAATGGATTTTACAAGCTCTAAATTCCTTGTACTACATACTCCAGTGACTTCTACCCCGAAGGATTTAGCTATTTGAACAGCGAAAGTCCCAATGCCTCCAGATGCTCCATTGATAAGAACTCTCTGTCCAGGTTTGATATTCCCCTTATCTCGAAGACCTTGTAGTGCCATAGGAGCAGCAACAGGAACTGCCGCAGCTTGCTCATAGGTCATATTAACAGGTTTTAACGCTATATCTTTTTCAGAAACACATACGTACTCTGCATTAGCACCACCATCAACACGCTCAGGTGGTACCAAACCAAAAACATCATCGTCTTTTTTAAACTGCTCTACGTTTTCTCCCACCGACTCAATCTTCCCAGCAAAATCAAATCCCAATATCTTACTCTTTGGTTTTAGGAGACCTGTCATTAATCGGGCCATAAATGGAGTGCCACTTCGAAAATGCACGTCCATTGGATTCATGGATGCGGCATGAATTTTTACGAGTACATCATCTTCCATGACCGTGGGTTTTTCTATTTCTCTAAATTCAAGAACTTCAGGTGAACCGTATTTTTCATATACAACTGCCTTCATGGTGTTCTTCTCCTATTTTCTAAAGTTGGATTTTTTATCACTTATCATATATAAGAATACGTATATTGCGATGATAAGTCTGCTTCTGGTTTCTTTGGATCTTGATCAGGTACTTGTGGCATTCTCACAATTGATTCGGTTCGGTGATCATATGAACCACACTCCTATGTCATTTTTGAGTCTAGTTGATGTCTCACCAAATAGGCTTGGCTTAGCCTTAAACCCTTCAGCCCATTCGATCAAAAGAATTAGAATATGATAATGGTTTATCGATAAAGGTCGGTCTTTAGATTTTTTATATAATATTACTTTACTCTCTAACCTTTCTCTCTTTAAAGGCTATATCTGCAGCATCATAAGTTTCCTTCATCTCTTCCCCAGATGCAATACCAACGGCAACGTTATCCACATAACTATAGACGAAGTTAAGGGCTTCTCTTGGTGCCAATCTGCCAGCAGCTAGTGGCTTTATAGCTACAATCTTATGTGAGCACTCTCTTATCGCCTTCATACTGGTCTCAAAATCAGGCTCCATGCAGTATCCTATCGGATTTAGAGGTGCAAGTATTACCTCTACTGGTATTCTCTTCTCCTTTATCCATGGGAGAGTTGTGCCAGGTCTGTGAGTAGCAATGCCAGCAATCGAACCGTATTCTCTTACTATATCGATACGTTTCATAATCTCATTCACATCGAAGCTATCTGCGATCCCTGCGTGTACAGCGATGACCTCGGGCTCTAAAGACCTGAGCCTCTCTAAGGTCCTCCTTAACCCTACTCCAGATAGGTCTGTTGAGTAGATCACAAAGGGATTCACCCCTGCTGTACGGGATGCTTCGATAAGGGCGTCAACAGGTCTATCGGACAAGAGCTGAATCGATTTCACACCAAGATCGAAGCTCTTTTTAAAGAGCTTGACCATATTCTTTGGTTGAAGGTAAAACTTCTGATAGTAGTAATATGCTTTCGCTCCGAACTGTCCTGCGCCGATGAAAGGGCTACAACCTAATAGGATTGGGGGAAGATCCATTCTTATCACAACATGACTTAAGTGACATCAAAAAGAAGATATATGACTGATATCATAAAATTAATTCTTTCATATCCATCTTCAAAACCTTTTTTCAATTTTCGATTTTAGTGAATTTGTAACCATACATTATCCGCCCTGTTCTCTTATCAACCCTTACCCTTCTGAAGACTGCCTTGACAGGTCACCTGTCTGAATCCGGTCCGGCTGTGTATCTACTATCTGCCCTAAAACTTTGACCCCGTTATCGAGGCTTATTATCGCCAAAAGAAGAGGCTCTTCATCTTCAAAGCCATCCATAACTTGGTGGAGGACAGTATAAGTCAAGACCTTCCCAGTCTTTGGCATCTCTTTATCAACCAAATCCTCGGAGCCACACTTTCTGCACCTGTAGACAGAAGGGAAGAACTCTGACCCACATGCTTTGCATAGGGACCCCATGAGTCTATAGTACCTATCTTTCATCCTCCAGTAAGATATACTCATCATGCAACCCTCCTTAATACATGGATTATAGATGTAGTGTCTATCCCGCCTACATTCTGGCTCATCCCAAATTCCGCACCTTCTACCTGATTCTGCCCAGCTCGATCTGTCAGTTGTAGATGGGCTTCTGCTATCTGGTAAACACCTGTAGCGCCTATAGGGTTCCCCCTCGCCAAATTCTAGCCACTTCGGTTGTAGGAAGTCTGTATATGGGGATGTATGCCCCATAGCCTGATATGCCTATTTCTTCAGAACTCTTCAAATTTATCGCCTGATCACTACGTTGCAAGTAAATTAATCATCTCCCTATATCATTGATTGATCGACATTAGTCGAAGCTTTACATATAGACTCATCATACAATAGAATTGGGAGGACGATATTCGTTGATCAGACTGCTTTTACCTGCTTGACTATAGGCGGTCTGACCTTCTTAAGTACTCTGTACCCACAGATGCACTTGATCTCTGGCAGTTGAGCCAGCTCCTCAGCCGTAACCCTTGTGCCACATCGGACACACTCGTATACAACCCCTCCAAAGACTTTCTCGATCTCAGAGTTGCTCAAGGTACTTTCTTTATATAGTACTAATATTTGAAGTTTCCCTTACTATGTCTCGATATGTTCTTAAACTGCTTTAATGCCTTGAATCTTGTTAGGCTCATAAACATAAGCAGATAGACAAAGTTCAAGATCTCCAAAATTGAGAGTTTCGTCTCTCCCTTTCTTCTCTCAAAAAATAAGATAGGAACTTCCTTGATAGACAATCCCAGTGTGGAGTATAAGAAAAGACTCTCGATCTGGTAAGCGTAGCCCTTGCTACTTAAATCAAAGTCAAGTAGAGCGTGAACAGCCCTTCTGCTCAAGGTCCTGAATCCACTCGTGGCATCTTTCTCCCTTATTCTGAGCATCAAACGTGCTATCGAGTTCGCACCTCTACTTATTACTCTGCGATACCATGACCATGATACAGACCCGCCGCCTTCGACGTATCTCGACCCTATTGTTACATCATGTCCCTCAAGAGCCTCTTTTACAAGAGTTGGCAAGTAGTGAGGAGGGTGTGATAGATCAGCATCCATCTGTACAAAGACATCTGGGGAAAGGTTTGAATCAGACCATCTCAAGCCATCCATGTAGGCTGAGCCCAATCCATACTTGCCAGGTCTAGATAAAAGGTGGACGTGATCGTTGACCTCAGCAATCTTCGCCACTATGTACCCCGTCCCATCCGAGCTATTGTCATCTATGACTACTATGTGCACATCGTGGGTTCCATCAGAGAAGTTGTTAAAGACTTTATCTATAAGCAGAGAGATGTTATCACGTTCATTGTAGGTTGGGATCAATACAGCGATTCGTGCCATTTACCTCACTCTATCGAATCTCAAAAGTTGGTTTTAATAGCTTCTCTGATCGAAGAGGTTATAACAGAAAGATCGCTATCTGCAAGCCCCGGGTGAACTGGTAGAGATGCGACATGCTCAGATGCCAAGATGGTGTTGGGGAGAGATATATTACCATAACCAAGTCTGGTGTAAAGATCGGTTTTATGCACCGGTGTTCTATAGTAAGCAGTGGCTCCGACTCCCCTTTTATTGAGGCTCTCCAATACCTCATCTCGGTTCTTCTCTACAAAGATCGTATAGAGATACCAATTATGGACACAGCCCTCTTTCTCTCTCGGCAACTTCATCCCTTCCAAACCATCAAGGGATTCTGAGAGCCTTTCTGCATTCTTTCTTCTCACCTCTAAAAATGAGTTGATCCTCTTCATCTGTGCCTTGATCAAAGCAGCCCCAATTTCAGGCATCCTCAAATTAAGACCCAATACCTCTGAATTGTAATCATTTACTATCCCATGGTTTCTAACCATCTTCAACTTAATATACAGATCTTCATCGTCAGTCGTTATAGCACCACCCTCGCCACATGTTATAACTTTGGTAGGATAGAAGCTGAAGCAACCTAGATCCCCAATCGCACCAGTCTGCCTCCCTTTATATGAAGCGCCAAGGGACTGGGCGGCATCCTCTATTACGAATAGATCATGCTCTCTGGCCAATTCGATTATGGGGTCCATATTGGCAGGATGGCCATAGAGATGTACAGGGATTACCGCTTTACATCTTTTGTTGATCTTTCTTTCAAGGTCGCTTATATCAATGGTGTAGTCATTTAGATCGATGTCTACAAAGACTGGTCTTGCACCTGCAACAAGAACCGCATTGGCTGTAGCAACGAAGGTGAAGGAGGGCATGAGAACCTCATCGCCATAACCAACATCCAGTGATAAGAGAGAGGCGAGTAATGCCGAGGTACCAGAATTTACAGCCACTGCATACTTAACGCCAACGAAGTTGGCAAAAATCTTCTCGAACTCTTTTACCATAAAGCCCCCCTCCAAACTGGAATCTGTAAGCCTGCCACTATCCAGGACCCTCATCACTTCTACTCTCTCCTCTTCACTTATCAAGGGTTCATTGATAGGGATCAAAGAACGACCACCAAGACATCATTACATTACATTATGGCACCTACTTAACTATAATGGATGAAGTCGAGACCTTTACAAATCCAAAGTTTTTTTAGTCCAAAAATTTAAAGTATCGTTGCGATGG
>JACGUG010000036.1 GCA_024256285.1 archaeon | reverse complement strand
TATGATGCTACCATACACCGGTGATCCGATGACCTTCATGGCTATGTCAGAAGAAGTGATGGCAGTAGGAGATGTTTCACCACTTGCCGCACGAGCTGGAGTAGAGTGGTTTGGAAGTCAATACGCTGGTATAGGAATTTTGTCTTTCGCTATGCTCTTATCGGCGCTAGGTAGCGGCACAGCAGCTGCTCTGACGATAAGCAGAATTCTCCACGCAATGGGTACAGACGAGGTTATGCCAAAACATATGGGCAAACTACATCCAAAGCATAAAAGTCCTCATGTGGCCGCTTTATACGTTGGACTTACAACATTACTTATCCCTATTATCACATATTTCGCTGGGATGGCTCTGATAGACACATTCATATTCGTTGCAACATGGTGTGCTTGGGGTGTGCTGATAATGTATTTCTTCATAAACGTAGACAACCTCTTGATTTCAGGGAAGAAAATAACAGGGAAGACTGCAATAATTGGTATACTAGTTCCAATAATAGGTGCAGCTCTGATGGGTTACATATGGTACAGTAGCGGCTCTGCAGGTATACCTGGTATAGCAGAGTTTTCTGCATTCGAAGGCGGTCCTTGGTGGAACACTATGATGCTTCCAGGCTTCATATGGATGATCATAGGCGCCGTCTACCTGATCTACTTACACGTTGCGAAGCATGAAGTCTTGGAGAGAGGAATATCAGCAGTATAAGCAAGATCTGCCTAAAATTCCCCCCTTTATTTTTTAATTTAAGCATTGTTGATAAAAATATTTATCTCTCTCGATCTGACCTTAAGGTATCGATCAAGGTGAAAGGTTGGATAAGATAGACCAGCAGATAATAGATGTATTGAAGGAGAACTCTAGGCTTCCATACGGCGCTATAGGGAAGAAGGTAGGCTTATCGGAGGCAGCTGTGAGAAAAAGGGTCAAAAATCTGATAGCTAAGGGTGCTATCAAAAAGTTCACGATCGAAGTCAATGTGAGCCAGAGCGCTAACGCCGTTGTGTTGATCTCCCTCAGCCCCTCAACCTCCTCCTCGGCCATTTCGAAGAAGCTTTGTGAGATAGATGGAATAAAAGATATCCATGAAGTAACGGGGCAATACGATATCTTTGTGAATCTCTCAGCCCATAGCATAGTAGAGGTCAATAGGTGCATCGACGAAATTCGTAGTATAGATGGCATCACCAATACGAACACTATGATAATCCTTAAAAGCTGGGGCTAAATTAAAAAAGCTTATATATACGCTTCTTTAATAGGTAATGACTAATATTGATGGAATCTGAATCTAAAAGTTCGAATTTAGAATCTAAAATAACGAAAATCGACTCGAGTTACCTGGCCAATCGGTACAATAGAGTTTCCAGTAACCCTTTAGGAGATGTACTCATCCTCGACAGTACATTGAGGGAGGGTGAGCAATCGCCAGGCGTCTCCTTTACCATGCACCAGAGGTTACAGATAGCTTGGATGCTGGATTATTTTGGAGTTAACGCTATAGAGATAAGCCCCATCATATCCCCTAGCCATAAAGAATCTTGCAAGAGGCTTGTAAAGGCTGGGTTGGGGGCGGACATCATAGTTCATATCAGAGCCTTGCCCAAAGATATCAATGTGGCCCTTGATTGTGATGCAAGCTGGATAGCCATGTATCATTCTGTATCTGACATCCATTTAAAGTACAAACTTAGAATTTCTAGGGAGGAGATGATCAGGAGAGCAGTTGATGCCGTTGAATATGCAAAGAGCCATGGTCTGCACCTACGCTTTACTATGGAGGATGCAAGCAGATCCGATCCTGAATTTCTTAATAGGGTCTGTAAAGAAGTTGCAGAAGCAGGGGCAGATAGGATTGGACTGCCTGATACACTGGGCATCTTGAGACCGCAAGGCATGTACAACCTTATAAGAACGGTTAGGGAAGTGGTGGATGCCCCTCTTGATGTCCATTGCCATAACGATTTAGGTCTGGCAACAGCCAATTCTTTAGCTGGCATCGAGGCAGGGGCAGATCAGATTCACGTCACTATAAATGGGTTGGGCGAGAGGGTAGGGATCTCCCCTCTTGCTGAGGTTGTGATGGCCTTAGTATTGATCTATAGGAAGAAACTGAAAGTAAAGCCGGATATACTGAGCGAGCTTTCAAATCTAATTGAGAGATATACGGGCGTAAGAACTCCTGAATCGAAGCCGATCGTAGGTGAAAATGCCTATAAGCATAAGGCTGGAACCCATGTTGCTGCCATAATCAGAGAGCCTGCTGCTTACGAACTCATACCCCCCAAGGTTGTAGGCAACAAGAGGAGGGTCGTCTTCGGCGAGCTATCAGGTAAAAATAGTGCTGCCTTCCTTTTACATATACTAGGACTAAGTCCTAGTGTGGAAGAGGCTGCCAAACTTGCCCAAGGTCTTAAAAGGCTCCAATGTGGCGATCTATTTGAACTGTGCTTATCTGAGGAGCTCGAAGAAGAAGTGCTTAAAGTTGAGGACAAGCTTTAAACTCTGCTTGAAATAGCACTTATGAGGGAGGTGAAAACGATGAAGTGCCCGGAATGTGAAGGTGATATATCAATACCAGAAGATGCCCTTGAAGGTGAGATCGTCGCATGCCCTGATTGTGGTGCTTCCTTCGAACTTTACAAGAAAGGGGACAAGACCTTCGATCTACGTCCAATACAAGCAGTTGGTGAAGACTGGGGTGAATGAAAGTTAACCACCATCTCTATGGTGTATGATTACATCAGATGGGAAGAAAAGGCGATAGCCAATGCGGCAAAGAAGAGAGGAGTGGAACTGAAGTTGCTGGACACCAAAGACATCTTCCTACTCTTGGAAGATGATTATGAGAGGGGGTTCGGCGATATCGTACTTCAAAGGTGCATCAGCTATTTTAGGAGTTTGCATCTCACAGCAGCTCTGGAGGCAAAGGACATCTCAGTAGTCAACCCTTTTGATGTTGCCCTTACTACTGGGAATAAGCTTCTTACCAGTCTTGCCCTCCTTAAGGCCGGTGTACCGACGCCTCGCACAGCGTTGTCCTTCACCCCTAAAGGTGCTCTAAAATCCGTTGAAAATTTTGGCTACCCTTCGATCTTAAAGCCGACTATAGGAAGTTGGGGAAGATTGGTGGCCCCCTTAAAGGATAAAGATTCGGCCGAAGCCATCTTCGAGGATAGGGAGCATATGTTCCCCCTTTATCAGGTCTACTACATCCAAGAGTACGTGAAGCGTCCACCAAGGGATATAAGAAGCATAGTGATAGACGATGAGGTGGTTGCCGCCATATACAGGGTATCCCCCTCTGGAAATTGGAAGACGAACATGGCCTTAGGAGCAAAGGCGGTAAACTGCCCCATAACCAAAGAATTGGAGGATATATGTGCCAAGGCTTCAAAGACTGTCGGTGGAGGGATCTTAGGGGTGGACTGCATGGAAGGCCCTGACGGGCTCTTAGTCCACGAGATCAATAATACTACCGAATTCAAGAATACCGTGCCAAGCACAGGTGTCGATATACCAGGCCTGATAATCGACTATCTCATAAAATCTAGCAGATAGGAGGCCAGCCTTGGAGGGATACGCCGTCAAACTACTGGAAGAGGTATTGAAGATATACAGTCCTTCAGGTCAAGAAGAGCCTCTGTCTCAGTTGTTGGCCGAAAGGATGGAGAATCTGGGCTTTGATGTAGAAGTAGATAAAGTGAAAAACGTAATAGGGACTATAGGCTCTGGGTCCCCTTCGATACTGTTATGTGGCCACATGGATACTGTTCCAGGCATACAACCTGTGAGGATCTCAGACGGTCTTATATTTGGTAGAGGTTCTGTAGATGCCAAATCCTCTCTAACAGCCATGGTAATGGCCGCATCAAAATTCGTCGATAAAAGAGATTTTGGGAAGGTGATCGTTGCAGGGGTTGTGGATGAAGAAGGGACGGGAAGAGGGGTGAGGGCGCTTATCAAGGGTGGTATCAAAGTTGATTATGCTATCTTTGGCGAGCCTAGCGGCATAGAGCAGATAACGATCGGATATAAGGGCCGAATCTCTCTGATAATTACGTGTAAGACAGCAAGCGTTCATGCAAGTGCTCCTTGGATGTCACAAAATGCTATTGAGAAAGCCTTTGAGGTCTGGGATGCTATACGTGCCCATGCTTCACAAAAGGAGGATGAAAACAGTCGTTTCGACTCCCTGACTGCATGTATCACAAAGATAAGGGGTGGAACTGCCCATAACATATTGCCGGGCACGTGCAGGATAACCACAGACATAAGAATACCTCCCAAGACGTCTTGCACAACAGTCTACCAAGATATCATGAAGATAATAGAAAGATACCAATCAGATGTATCCTTCCCAAAGATAGATGTGAAGGTGGAAGATATGACAGAACCCTTTGAAACCGACAAAAATTCACCCCTAGTAAGAGCTCTAATCGTTGCTATATTGAAGATAAGAGGGATGAGACCTATGTTACTACGCAAAACTGGCACAGGAGATATGAACGCCTTTGGACACGCCTTTAAGATACCTGTAGTAACCTACGGTCCAGGAAATCCGCACCTATCTCATACACATAAGGAGTACATCGAGATTTCAGAGTATCTATCGAGCATCAAGATTTACCAGAATGTTATATCGAATCTGTATAAATTCTATCATGCAAAAAGTAGAAATTTATAGTTTTAATTCGGTGGTCTGTAAGTTATCAACGATCTGGATACCTATAGGACGGCTAATTTATAGGCATCTGTCAGCTTCCTGCGCTTGTCCCCCTTTACATCATTGGAATTTTGGTTTTGAAATCCATATGATATGATATTATATATGTAGTGTATATAGTGTGTTTCGCATCAAAGCCCAGATAATCAAGCGATGGGGGCACCGTGGCCTGGCACGTCCCTCCAAAGCATATCCCACACATCTTCCTCTAAGATGGCCTCTTTCCTTATAACCGCCTCCAAAAGGTGCTTCATGAGGGCATGGTGCTTGACCTCATCCTCATATATATCTCTCATAAGATGCTTTATTCTGCTGTCCCACTCCCCCTCTAGAAGCTTTTTTACTTCTTGCACCATTTGGCTCTCTACTTTGATGTGCTTCTTTATGACCGACTCGAGCTTATCATACTCCTGATCGGTGAGGGCTCTGCTTTCGCTCTTCAGGAGGCTCAAGATAGCAGTATAGAGGCCCGCATGCTTTCGGGAGTCGTGAGCTATACCCCTTAGGATCTCTTGGACTGCTACATTGCCCAGCCCTTCCACACTCGATGAGAGACTCGAAGCATAGCTCTCCTCCATCCTGACCATACTCTCGATCTTTTTAACTACTTCACTCATCATGACACCTTCCTGTTTAACGAGGTTGAAAGTTTTCTCCTAAATAAGGTTTTACGGGCGGAAAGAGACCCATAAATAAGTCTCCCACCCTATTGGAGCAGGGAACGAAGCTCCTACACCCTATTTTTTGCCATTAATGGAACCTCTCTTGCCCATGGTTATGTGTTTCACTTCACGCTCACGCTAAGGTCCGCGCTTGAAATCTACAGCGTTGTAGATTTTGCTCAAGAAGAACAAGACTAGCAAAGAGGATAAGATCGAACTTTCATGATTGGTTATTATTCCATAGATTCTAATACTTACCAGTATCCATGGGCTATTTTTGGGATCAATTAGATAGTGCTATTCTGTATCGATGTGGAAAGAAGAACTACAGATGAAGAGACTCTAAGGGAAGTGAATAGCTTCGACAAAGACGGTGGATCCAAGAAATAGGTCGTTCATAAATGCAATATCAACCAAACTAAATCCTTATAAACTAATGGATATAACAATAAATAAAGGGTATAATATTCCAAGAAAAGGGAACTTGAGGATGAGCGTTTGCTGAAATCGAACAATTTTACTCTACCTAAATGGGCAGTCAAAGAAGTAGGTCTGAAAGAGGGTGATATTCTGATGGTAGAGGTGAAGGATAGGAGCCGAGGTGGTTAAGCTATGGCATTAGAGCGAGCTCCACTAGCACCAAACCCTGTCATCAGCGCATGCTTTGGGCACTGTGGGATTGGGATAGGGGCTGAAGCCTACCGTTGGATCCTTATCGATGTTGGTGCTAACCCACGCCGTCCCGCTCTCAAGGGCGAAAAGGAACAGATTCAGATTTTGAGGAGGTACGGCGGGACGGTGCTTAGGTTTGGGATTCCTTACAGGAAGGGCGAAATACCTCTAGTTCCGCGAGCCCTTCTGATAGACCTTGACCCGAGGGCTGCGAACCTGATCTTGCAGTCTTACCCTGAACTATTCGCCATGAAGGATAAGCATGCTCTCTACGGAATGGGAGGGGCTGCTAGGAATTGGGCAGAAGGCAGGACGAGGTTTAGGAATGAAATTGAGACCAAGTACAATGTGCAAAGGAGGTTTGAAGAGCTATCACCTGAGCCTGTTCGGGGCTTCAATGTACCCTTTGCTATGGGCGGGGGGACTGGAGGCGCCTTTGCCAGTGCTTTCATGGAGCATGTCAAAAGTACAGGGGAAGGAACCCAAGTAATAGCGACCTTTGGGGTAATTCCAGAGTTCGGATGGGACCCTGTGATCCTCGGCCCAGCAGCCATAAGCATCATGATGAACCTTGACTATCAGATAAAGTATTCTGATGTACCTATACTAATAGACAACAAAGCCTTGAGGAGCCTAGCAGGCAGGTTTGCTAATGGGCTTTCGAAGCGGTCGTCCATTGTGGATGAGCTTCCTGAAGAGCTTGAGATCGGATGGAGGGATTATAGAAACATGAACCTAGTCTCAGCCCACATGATGTCAATGTTCGTGGCCTCTTTTACGAGGGAGACGGAGTGGGATATGTCCAACTACAGGACTTGGTTGGCCAGCTCTAAGCCTAGGTTCGTATTTCCATGGCTCATCCCTGTAGTGCCAAAGGAATCTGAAATTGATGGCATACTCTCCTCCTTTTCAGAGGCTAGGGACGGTGTGCTCTTCGACTTTGAGGGTGAAGAGACAAGCCGTATGGTTGGGGAGAAGGGTTCCTGCTGTGTGCTGGTGAAGGCCCGGGGCAGGTTTGAGCATGAGCATAGAGAGCACTTGAGGAGGGTCATTAAGGAAAGGTTTCCCATGGAGGACAAGAGGATAATCTTCATAAGAATTCCCTGTCTGGGAAGAGAGCCAGGGGGGGCCTTAGCTCTGCTGAACAATAAGGCCATCAGCAACAAGGTCTTGTCCATAGCCAAGGAGGCTGAGGAGGCTTGGGATGGGTATAAGGCTGAATACGAGAAGTGGGGACTAAAGCAGGAGGAGTTCAAGCAGAGTTTCATCAATGTCGTTAACCACTTCAGCTGATTTGAGGTAATCTTGAATATGGATTTTTCTGATCTCGAGAGTCTTGCTCTTAGGATTGAAGATGGTGAGGAGAAGCTTAGGCAGGTAGAAGCTGAGCTGGCTTGGGCTAAAGATGAGTTAAAGCAGAAGCCCAAAAGGGATGAGAGGGAGACTAAGTTCGCCAAGCTGGCTGGATATCAGTGGAAGGACGAATCGGACCTTATCAAGAGGGTAAAGGCTTTGGAGGAGAAGAGGAAGACTTTGACGGATGAGATCATGGTAAGCTATCAAAAGCTCATAGAGGGTTTCTCTTCAAAGGACCTTATCGTGCCCTTGGAGCCAAAACCCAACCGTGAATCAGGGGTATTCTTCTTTAGCTATAGAAATGGTTTAACCTATCCTAGGACTGTCACGGTCCTAAGCAAGATCCTTGGCCTTTCTCTGCCCATAGTGCTTGAGCCTGTTACGATTTTAGGGCATGGTGTCAAGGTCGCCGAGGAAGATCAGTACCTAGCAAAGGAGAAGGTTGTGGAAACCTTTGAAGGCATACAGAAGACTTTAGCATTGAAGCTGAAGCAGCCGGTTAGGAGGAGACTCTAATTAATCGCATCATTCCATAAAACTCAATAGTTGGTTTGGGAAAATACATCCCCATCATGGAAGCGACAGTACTTAGACTGAATCGGAGGCTTGACTTCCCTGTCCTTGTAATCTTCTCTTAAGCAGTATCAGAAGCGGGGTTGCTACCAGTAGCGATTCAATGACTCTTTAATAGAAGAGAATACAGAAGACTAAATAGAAGAAGAATTCCTCACAACCATACCAAGACAGGCGAGCATAGAAGAGCAGAGAAAAAGAGACTTCCTCAAGACTGCAGTCTCGTCAGGCTGGTTCAAGGACGAGGAGTTAGAGCTGATCTACCAGATGATCCAAGTAAAGTAAAGGCGTAAGGTTGGCCCTTATTCCGACCCTAGGCGATCTTGATGCCCAAGAATTGAGGCGAGAGATATACCAAGAGAGGAGCAAGAGCGTTAAGCCGATAGGCGTCTTCTGATGTTATATTTATGGGCCATATTCAGACCATAAATAAGGTTTTACAGTTTAAAATTAATCGATACCTGATCAGTGTATCGCGACCTATTGGAGCAGGGATGAATTTCTTGACGGGTATGTCCAGTGGACAACGAATTTTCGACAAGAGACGATCTACGCCTTTAAAGCTCAGTTTGGGGAAACCTTATTCTTCGTAAATACGTCCTAGCAAATTCCGTGTCATATTCAAATTCCTTACTTCTTAGAATTCGCCTCTCAAGCCGATCCAGAGCTATGCGAAAGGTTTGCTCCTCCCCCCAACCTTCACTGGAGCTGAAGAAGGAGCCTTTTCTTGTTCTAAGTTGAAGACGGCAGTGAACAAGCCGATCTCCCTTGTAGTTTGTGCCATGAGTTTTCATGTAGATGAAAAGTGTGCCCCCTTCCAGCGTTTCTTCGTATCTGTGGGCGAAGGATTCGAAATCGTCCATTATGAAACCCCGTTGGGCCTCATCTATTTCTACATCCTTGAAGGAAAACTGCACAGTAAGCCCTCGTCTAACCTTTTCCATTTGAGCTATCGGCTCGAGAAAATCCCTTTTTGTCACGATGCCCACAGGTCTCCCTTTTATGGCAACTACCAACGAGGAAATATCAAATTTGTGCATCTTCTTCTCAGCATCCTTTAGTCTGGTTTCGGGTAAGACGGTAATGGCGGGTTTTACCATTATCCCCTTCACTGGACTGCTCAGAGCCTTGACCTTCTCTCCAACCCTGTCGCCGAGCCTTAGGCGTTGTCTAGGTTGGAAGATATGCTCGATGATATCGTGAATGCTTATCATCCCTACAAGCTCTCCGTTTCTAACCACAGGTGCATGAGAGATGTCTTGTTCTCTAAAGAGGCTCAGCACACCTCCTACAGACTCATCCTCTTCAACAACGTAGGGTTTTTTGGTCATTATTTCTACAACTTTGGTGTTGCCCCATTCTTTCATAACAGCTCTATGAATTATATCCTCATCCGTAACGAATCCTAAGAGCTTCTCCTCACTGTAAACTGGAAGTTGCCTGATCTCACTCTCTATCATCAACTTAGCCACCTTACTAAGAGAATCATGTAATTTAACTGCAGGCGCTGAACGCATCAAGGTCTTTACTTTGGTTATAGATGGGTCGAGCCTCGATCTGATTATCCATCGCCGCGACAATACACCCTTGTATCTGCCTTTTCTATCCAAGACAACCAAGACTGGTGGCATCTCTTCTTTAAAGAGAGAGAGGCAACTGGAGAGGGTGTCGTCTTCACGGACACTCACAAAACCTTTTGAAAAAACATCCTTCACAGTACTTGGAATCATAACTTTTCCCTCTTCATCTTTACCCACAAGATGTGATTTAAACATTAAAAATTAGTGAGGATGCGCTTAGAATGCCTTCTGCTTCGATATCTGAATATCAGAGCCAATACGATGTTGATCTTACAAGAAAGCTATCATTCTTTGAAGAAGGAATAAAGTTCTCTACCGAAGGTTTCAAAGGCATAAACTTCGGGTTATGGTTGGGCTCATTACAACTTAGAGGCTCTGATTGGATTTGGCATAACGTATGCGATTTAACGAAGTCTGCCGAAGGCTGATTTGGGTGTAGCAAGGTGTAACGAGCGAAACCGTTAAATCGCTGTTAGTTTCTCCTGACCGAAGGGAAGGATTGATTTTTAGTGCAACGTTCCCGAAGGGAAAAATCAAAGTCGTCAGGAATTAAATAAAGAAAATAGGGGCTGGCGAATTTCACTCATTTTTATTTCACTAGTTTCAATAATTTAACAATCCTCTTCTCATCTATTTCCTTCAAAGAAGCAATCTCAATATGCTTCATTGTTTTACCACCACCTTCAAAAAGAGTTATCTCTTCCTTTGACAAACCCTTTAATGAAAATCCTAAATTAACGTGAGTTTTAAGTGCAACAATATGATATTTCCCTTCATACCATGGAACTCCCAGTTTCATTTCTTCCTTAATATTTGGAAATGTCTTAAGGATGATTTTCCTTAATTTCTTACAAATTTCTTTCTGTGGTGATTTCTGTTTTTCTATATGCTCATCAACTTTTTTGTCCATAAGTCTAATTAAATTATCGAGTTATTTTAAAATTTACTAAAAAATGAGCCAGCCCCCAAATAATATTTCTCCTGACGATTGAAACTAACTAGGGGCAAATAGATAACCGTCCTCGGCATAGTTTTAAAGGATTTGCAATTCATTCGCAAATGTAGCAGGCAATCATTCTCGTAAGATTGAGACGCATCATGGAAAGGAGAGTGTGAAAATCTATAGTGTTATAATCGAATATGTGGCCCTTGTGTTTATCATACTGATCGTCAGTTGCATGCTTGGAACAATTTACGGCACGCATTCTTAATTATAGATAAGCCCTCTTTCCAAAATACTCCGATATAAAAACTTGTAAAAGGTTAATGTCCCAACATAAGGGGGTATGCCCTTTTATGCATAGATTTATCATAACGCCTTTGAACTTCTTGAACAAGCTTTAAATGAAGGTTTAACTGTAACGCTATCTCTTCATGCTCCATCTCCAGATCAAATATGGCGTAAAGGATCAAGTCCAAAAGGTTATAGTCTGCTGGAATTTCATCAGTAGCCTTCTGCCCCCTCCATAATTGAGGAGATGATGGTTTTTCTATGATATCTCTTGCCAATCCTAAATGCCTCCCTAATTGCTTGACCTGAGTCTTGTATAGATGGGCTATGGGTAAGAAATCGATCCCACCGTCTCCATACTTTGTAAAGTAGCCTATGAGATGCTCACTCCTATCCCCTGTACCGACTACAAGGTAATTTAAAACATTGGCAAATAAGTAGTTTATGGTCATTCTTATCCTCGCCCTTACGTTCGCTATTGCAACCCTATCTTTCTTTAAGGGAATGTTTTCAAGAAATGCTTTTGTGATAAAATCGATAAGGACCGTGTATGTCTTTATGCCGAGCTTAACAGCAAGGTTCTTGGCATCTTCCATATCAGATGGTGGTGTAACCTCAGAGTCGGGCATCAGTAGACCTAAAACTTTCTCACGTCCTAAAGCCCTCACGCAAAGTACAGCAACTACAGCGCTATCGATACCACCACTCAAGCCTACAATGACACCTTCTGCTTTAGCTTCTCCAACTATTCTTCTGATGAATTCGAGAATCTCGTGCTCAACCTTCTGACAATCGATCTTTAAAGCTTCGATAGAGATCTTCCTTTTTTGCATAGATGACCCCTCTTTAACTGGTAAAGACTATCTTAAAAATTCCACTTTCTCAGATTCGTCTAATGCCCATAAATCGCCGATGGAAAGATATTTCACGTTGTTAAGAAAAGCAACTTAACACTCTTATATTCCACATTCACATAAGCAGATGATATTTAAAGATGATATTTAATATTAATTAATCAAGGCTATTAATCAAGGCTCCTGCTTTGCCTTTGCAAAGTTT
>JACGUG010000101.1 GCA_024256285.1 archaeon | reverse complement strand
ACTCTATGATAGGATAGCAAATATGACATTTTACATAAAAAGAATGGTTATAGACTCGCTCAAACCACGTGAGACTACAATTCTGGACCTATCTAAGGCCCGCTGTGAAGTTAAGGGAGTGGATGAAGTTGATATAACTGTCACTGAAGTCGATGTGAAAACTGAGACGATAAAATTGACTATAAGGGGCACCGATGTAGTTTACGAAGATCTCATTAAAATCATGAGTGAGCATGGAGCCATTGTAAGGAGTGTGGATGAGATCCATGTCACTCGAGTCAAGGAGCTTATCGATAAATGAGTTTATTATCCCATTACTTTTTCCTAGAAGTTGATACTATAGAGAGGACGTCCCTGTCCTTGATCACGTAATCTGATGGTAACCTCAATCCGCTTCTAGCATCTATGGCGTAGAGTAGACCTCTTGCAAGGTCTGAATGAACCTCTTTTGCAAGATCGGATACGTTTGAGCCAGAAGGCAGCAAGTAGACGTCAGGGAGTACGTTGCCTTGTTTGTCGGATAGCTTTTTGGGATCGTACACAGGGTAAACGCTATTCATCTTAAGTAATTTGAATACTGCAACGTTTATAGCAAACTGCACACCTGTTCTCATGTACTCCCCTAATACTGCCTTTCGAATATATCTCAGAGCCCACTTCTGTCTATCGGTAAGTGCTGAGCGGTCAAGAATCTCGAACCTCTCCTCCCCTGGAACATACTTGATGAAACCTTTCTGTTCAGCCCTTCTCAGTGTCAATTCAGCCTCAGCGCTAGCAGGCACTACGATCATATCTGAATATTCATCTTGGATGCGCTTAAAGTTCTCAGCAGAGGTTGGTAGGTCCATCTTATTTGAAACTATCAACGTCGGTTTAGAGATATCCCTCAACACCCATGCGAAGTCCTTAGTAGCTTCCTCAGACCATTTTTCAAAATCTCTGGCCTCAAGCTTCTTCTCTGATAAAGCCGCCTTCACATGGCTCTCTTTTACTCCTATCCCCCTCAGCACCTCGACCATCGCTGTAGGTAAGTCGATCCCAGACTTCATCAACTTGGAGATTCTGTTCCTATTCCCTTCGATGAGTTTCAGATACCACATCACAAGCTCTTCTTCTATATCGCCTATATCTGCAAGTGGATCCCCTGTTCCTGGCTCAGTAATCCTCCCCCCAGCATCTATACCGCCAGAGGCATCGACTATATGTAACAGAGCATCTGATTGAGCGGCTACGGATAAGAACTGGTTACCCAGACCTTTTCCTGCCCAAGCTCCCTTTATCAATCCTGGGAGGTCTATCAGCTCGATAGGTATAAAGCGCCAGCCTTCTATGCAAAGAGAGTTCTTTGGGGCGTCATCGACTTTAAACTCCCTATGAACGCACAGAGTTACAACATTACCTGTACCTAAATTGGGGGCTTTAGTAGTGAAGGGATATGTGGATACCTCAGCGGATCGAAGCGTAGCCGAGTTGAAGAACGTTGTCTTTCCAGTGTTGGTCTTACCGATCAGCCCTATCTTTATAGGCATATCTAAAAACCGTCAACTCTTTATCAAAGATAGCTTAAAAACATACCTCCTTATACTGAATTGGGCAAGATCTTGAACAAGAGAATTTCCATAAAGAGTAAGAACGGTATATCGATCGAATATAACGATATGAAGATAGTTTTGGATCCCCATAAGGCATCGGATGCAGATGTAGTGTTCATATCTCATGCACATATAGATCACATGCATACTCCAAAGAGAGGGATCGAAGTTCTAGCATCAAAAGAGACTGCCTTCCTTGCAAAGGAGAGGAGTTTTGATCTAGGGGAGACGAAACAAGAATTGGAGGGTTTTCAACTTATAGATTCTGGGCACATTCTAGGTTCACGTGGGCTATTGATAAATGAAGATATCTTCTATACAGGAGATTTCATTACAAGACCCAGGGCCTTCTTAAGCAGATGTCAAAGTGTGAAATGTGAGACATTGATCATCGAATCCACTTACGGTAGAGACCACTTCCATTTCCCTCCATTAACCAAGATATTGAATGAAGTCAATAGGCTGATCTCTGATCTTTTCTCTCAAGGGATACCCGTTGTATTGATGGGCTACCCCTTAGGTAAAGGGCAAGTTCTATCTTACCTTTTCTCAAGCTGGGATCCCATTTATGTACACGAATCTGTGCAAAAGATGAACGATGCTTGCATTAAAATGGGGGTAGACCTTCGAAAGTTCATCCCTTATCAAGAAGCATTCGAGAAGGGTTTGTTAAGGAAGAAACCATGGATTCTGATCTCCCCTATGTACAGTCGAAGGAAAGATTTTGTGAGATGGTTGAAGAAGAGGTTCAACGCAGTTACTGTAGCGTTCAGTGGCTGGAGTGCTTTGCCTAGCTATAAATATGCTATGTCCTTCGATTACGCTTTCCCTCTCAGCGATCACTGTGATTTTGACGAACTGGTCAAATTTATCAAAAATTGTGAGCCAGAAAAGGTATATACCGTTCATGGTTTTTCCTCGGAGCTTGCGGCACATCTAAGAGAGCTTGGTTACGATGCTATTCCCCTTTAAAGCATTAATTTATTTAGATAGATAGATAGAGTCTAAGGCTCATTCTTTAAGAGAGTACTGTCAGCACTATGACATAGACTTCATCTTCATGACTTTCTCAAATGATAGCCCCATCGATGCTACTCCTATC